>JAHCKU010000086.1 GCA_026125625.1 Burkholderiales bacterium
GCGGCAGACCGGCCGGCACGTGGGGCTTGGCGATGACGATGCCCTGCACGCCCCCGGTCCAGTCCTCGATCCCTTTGTACTTCAGCAGCTGCGGCATGGCCACGGCGAGGGCGAAGGTCGCCAGCGCCAGATAGTGGCCCTGCAGGCGCAGCGCAGGCAGTCCGAACAGGAAGCCGAATACCAGACACACCACGCCGCCGGCCGGAATGGTGAGCCAGTAGGGCATGCCGAGCTTCTGTATCAGAATGGCCGCGACGTAGGCGCCGATGGCATAGAAGGCGCCGTGCCCGAGCGAGATCTGGCCGTTGTAGCCGGTGAGGATGTTCAGGCCCAGCAGGACGATGGCGTACACCAGCGCGACGGTGAACTGGAAGGTGCGGTAGCCACTGACCACGAAGGGCAGCGCGCATAACAGGGCCAGCACCAGCAGTACGGCGAGTACGCCCCAGGCACGCCCGGGCGTGTGCGCCGGCATCACATGGCCTGCCTTGTCCTGCAGCACGCCGCTCACCCGCGCTCTCCGCGCACGCACCGGCGGGCCATCATACGCGGCTCACGATGACGCGGCCGAACAGGCCGGAGGGCCGTACCAGCAGCACGGCAATGATCACGATCAGGGCAACGGTGAGCTTGAGCTCGGTACCGATGACGAAAGCGCCCATCACGTTCTCCAGCACGCCCACCAGGAAACCGCCCACGACTGCACCGCCCGGACTGTCGATGCCGCCGAGCAGCGCGGCGGCAAAGGCGTACAGCAGCACGCCCGACATCATGGTCGGATCGAGATACACGATCGGCGCGATCATCATGCCCGCCACCGCACCGATGGCAGCGGCCAAGCCCCAGCCCAGGGCCAGCATCCATCCCACCCGGATGCCCACCAGCCTGCTCGACACCGGATTCTGCGCCACCGCGCGCATCGCCAGGCCGAGCGGCGTGAACTGAAAGAATACGTACAGCAGGATCAACACCACCAGCGTCACGCCGATCGCGCCCAGCTCGTGCGCCGACATCAGACCGCCGAACACCGGCTCGGCCGGGAACGGACTGGGAAAGCTCTTGATGGTGTAGGTGTAGATCCAGCCGGCCACGCTGTTGAGGATCACCAGCAGGCCGATGAACACGATTATCACGGTCAGCACCGGCGCCTGCTCCACCGGGCGGATGAGGATGCGCTCGATCAGCATGCCGATGACGAACGAGAGCAGGATCGTCAGCACGAACGCCAGCCACCAGCTCATGCCGGCGTTGATCATGGTCCAGGCGAGGTAGGTCGAGAACATCGCCATCTCGCCCTGCGCGAAATTGATGAAGTGCGTGGACTGGTAGATCATCACCAGCGCCAGCGCCAGACTGGCGTAGATGCCGCCGGTGGCGAGACCGGAAAGAACCTGGTGAAGAAACGCTTCCATGCTATTCCTCGAAGTTGGATGCGACCGGCTTCACGCTGCCGGCCGCCGGTCGAACCAGGGCCGTGCCTGCTCCAGCTGCGCCGACACGCGCAGCAGCGTGGCCTCCTCGCCGTAGCGTGCCACCAGCTGCACGCCGATCGGCAATCCGTCCGTGCTCCAGTGCAGCGGCAGCGAGGCGGCCGGATTACCGGCGATGTTGACGATGGCGGTGAAGGCAGTGAATTGTGCGACTTCGCGCCCGTACGTCTCGAGGTCGTCGGTCATCATGCTGAACACGCCGAGCTTCTGCGGCGGCCTGGGCAGCGTCGGACTGAGGAGCAGATCGAAGCGCTCGAACAATTGTGCGTACTGGCGCCCGCTGCGATGCACCGCCAGCACCGCACGCGCGTAGTCGGCTGCGCTGGCCCGGCCACCGGCCTCGAACATGGCCCAGGTCACGCGCTCGAGATCCTCGGGCGAGGGCTGACGGCCGATCCTCGCCGCATGCGCCTCGATCGCGGCGCGCACGTTGCCGGCGATGATGATGCGAAACGCCGGTCCGAAGCCCTCCTGCACCACGCCGAGATCGACTTCCTCGACGCGATGTCCCAGCTCGCCCAGCACGTTGGCCGTATCCGCGGCCGCGCGCTCGCACTCGGCATGCACGCGCTCGCCCGAAGGCAGGCGCAGGCACATGCCCACGCGCAAGGGCGCCTGCCGCGCCTCGAGCACTTGCGTATAAGGCTGCACCGGCGGCGGCGCAAAGTACGGCGCGCCGAGGTCGGGGCCACAGGTGGCATCGAGCAGTGCGGCGCTGTCGCGCACGCTGCGCGACACCACGTGCTCGGTGGACATGCCGGACCAGCCCTCGCCGCGATCGGGCCCCATCGGATTGCGCCCGCGCGTGGGCTTCAGGCCGTACAGACCACAGCATGAAGCCGGAATACGGATCGATCCGCCGCCGTCGATCGCATGCGCCACGGGAACGATGCCTGCAGCCACGGCGGCCGCCGCGCCGCCGCTCGATCCGCCGGCCATGTATGCGAGATTCCAGGGATTGCGCGCAGGCCCGAACAGCACCGGCTCGGTGGTGACCGTCAGGCCGAACTCGGGCGTATTGGTCTTGCCGAAGATCACCAGGCCGGCGCGCTTGTAGCGCGCGATCAGCTCGCTGTCGTGGTCGGCCCGGTTGTGCGCGAAGAAGCGCGAGCCGTTGCTGGTGACCGTCCCCGCGAGCAGGGTGTTGAGATCCTTGAGCAGGAACGGCACCCCGCGCAACGGCCCTTGCGGCAGGCCGGCGGCGATGGCCGCGCGCGCGTCTTCATCCAGGCGCGTGGTCACGGCATTGACCTGCGCATTGGCTGCATCGCAGGAAGCGATCGCAGCTTCCAGCAGCTCTTCGGGAGAGACCTCGCCGCGTGCGACCAGCGCAGCCAGGCTCGATGCATCGTGACGCTGGTAGTCGATGGTGTGCATGTTCTTCCCGCTCAATATCCCAGATAGGATTTGCGCACCGCTTCGTTGCGCCCGACCTCGTCCGCGCGTCCGCCCAGCACCACCCGGCCGGTTTCCAGCAGGTAGGCATGATCGGCCACTTCCAGCGCCAGGCTGGCGTTCTGCTCCACCAGCAGAATGCCCACCTGCTGTTCCTGCCGGATGCGCTGCATGATGCGGAAAATTTCCTGCACCACCAGCGGCGCCAGGCCGAAGCTTGGTTCATCCAGCAGCAGCAGGCGCGGTCGCAGCATCAGCGCGCGTGCGATGGCGAGCATCTGCTGCTCCCCGCCCGACAAGGTTCCCGCCTGCTGGGCGCGGCGCTCCTCGAGGCGCGGGAAGTAGGTGTAACAGCGCTCCAGATCCCCGGCCACGTCTGCGCGGTCACGCCGGGTGTACGCACCCAGGCGCAGATTTTCCTCGGTGGTCAGGTGCAGGAAGGTGCCACGTCCGTCCGGCACGTGCGCCACACCGCGGCGCACGATGTCTTCCGTGCTGCGTCCGGCGATCTGCGCACCGGCCAGGACCACGCTGCCGGCCGCCTTGACCATGCCGCACACCGCCCGCAAGGTGGTGGTCTTGCCTGCACCATTGGCACCCAGCAGTGCGGTGATGCCGCCATCCTGCACCGCGAACGAGATGCCATGCAGCACGCTGAACGCACCGTAGCCCGCCTGAAGCCGAGAGACTTCCAGCAGCGCAGCCATCATCCGCCCCCGCGCAGGAATGGCGAGGCACCCGCGTACGGATGCGTCCATGCAGGCCTCTTCATCACGCACCTCCGCCGAGATAGGCGCGGATGACTTCCGCGTCCTGCTGCACCGCGTCTGGCGTACCGTCTGCGATCTTCCGGCCGAAATCCAGGGCTACGACCTTGTCCGAAGTGCGCATGACCAGATTCATGTGATGCTCGACCAGCAGCACGGTGATGCGCAGCGCATCGCGTATGCGCCGGATCACGCCCATCAACCCTTCCACCTCCTCGTGGTTCAAGCCGGCAGCGGGCTCGTCCAGCAGCAGCAGCCGGGGCGCGCGGGCCAGCGCGCGCGACAGCTCCACACGGTTCTGGATACCGAAGGGCAGATCCGCCACGGGGCGTGTGGCGTAGGCATCGAGCCCGACCAGGTTCATCAGCTCGTCGGCGCGCTGCCGGACGCGCTGCTCCTCGTGCCGTGCGCCCGGCAGGCGCAATGCGCAAGCGAGAAAGCCGCCGTGACTGCGCGCATGCGCACCAAGCATGACGTTCTCACGAACCGTCAATGTGCGAAACAGCGCCAGATTCTGAAAGGTGCGGCCGATTCCGGCGCTGGCAATGCCGTGCCGTGGCACCTGCTCCAGTGCACGACCGTCGAACAGGATCGTGCCCTCCTGATACGGATACAGGCGCGAGAGACAGTTGAAGAAGGTGGTCTTGCCGGCGCCGTTGGGACCGATCAGGCCGCAGATCTGCCCGCCGTCGACATCGAACGAGACATGATCGAGCGCGACGATGCCGCCGAAACGCACGGTGAGATCGGTCACGCGCAGCAGCGGCGGATTCGCGCCCGCTGCACCAGCACTACCCTGCAAAATCTTCTCCCCTGAATCGAACGGCCGCGTCCGGTGGCGGCCTCGAACGGCGGTCGATACTGACATACTTGGCCGGGCGACGTAAAGAAAGCGTCCGGCGCAGGAATGCGCGTTGCCATTCCTGCTGCATCATCCGAGAATAGACGGCGGGGGATGTGGCGCCAATGCGAACGACGATAACGCGCCGCAACATGATGATATGCCGCGACCGAAACGGGGAGGAGACGACTTGGCACCCATCGATCAGACGCGGGAGCCGCGGCACTATGTGCATTGGCCGCCGGGCCTGCCCAGGAACCTGCCGTTTCCTCATACCAGCGTGTTCGACAACCTGCGCGTGAGCGCGACGCGCTATCCGGACAAGGCGCTGGCGTTGTTCTACGACTCGCCGCTGACCTATGGCCGCGCGCTGCGGGAAGCGCAGGCGCTGGCCGGCTACCTGCAGCAGCACTGCGGAATCCGGCGCGGTGATCGCGTGCTGCTGTTCATGCAGAACAGTCCGCAATTCATCATCGGCTTCTATGCCATCCTGCGGGCGGATGCGATGGTGGTGCCGGTCAATCCCATGAATCTGACCGAGGAGCTGCGCCACTACGTCGAGGACAGCGATGCGCGCGTCGCCTTGTGCGGGCAGGAATTGTATGCACAGCTGCGGCCGCTGCTGGGGCACGGCCTCGATCACGTCGTGGTCGCCACCTACGGCGAATACGTGACACAGCCGACCGATCTGAATCTGCCGGACAGTGTGTGCGCGACACGCGAGCCGCTGGAGGACAACGGCGCGGTCGCCTGGGCCGATGCCTTGCAGGCCGGACTGCAACCCGGCCCGCATCAGGCCGGGCCGGACGACCTGTGTGTCATGCCCTACACCTCGGGCACCACCGGACGGCCCAAGGGATGCATCCATACTCACGCCACGGTGATGAGCACCATCGTCATCATGACCCACTGGGGCGGCAGCCATCAGGATGCGAGGGTGCTGTGCACGCTGCCGCTGTTCCACGTCACCGGCATGCAGGGCAGCATGAACGCGCCGATCTACAGCGGCGCCACTGTGGTGCTGATGACACGCTGGGACCGCCGCACCGCGCTGCAGCTGATCGAGCGCCATCGCGTGGACAACTGGACCAACATCTCCACCATGGCGATCGACTTTCTCGCCAATCCCGAGCTCGCCCGCCACGATCTGTCCAGCCTGCGCCGCATCGGCGGCGGCGGTGCGGCCATGCCGGAAGCGGTCGCGCGGCGCCTCAAGGCGCTGACCGGCCTCGACTACATCGAGGGCTACGGCTTGTCGGAAACCATCGCCCCGACGCACATCAACCCGGATCATCGGCCGAAGAAGCAGTGCCTGGGCATTCCCGTCTGCAACACTGCAGCGTGCGTGATCGACCCCGATACCCTGCGGGTACTCGGTCCCGATGCGACGGGCGAGATCGTGTGCAGCGGGCCGCAGATCTTCAAGGGCTACTGGAAGAACCCGCAGGCCACCCGTGACTGCTTCATCGAGCTGGAGGGCAGGCGTTTCTTTCGCACCGGCGACCTCGGCCGCTACGATGAAGACGGCTACTTCTTCATCGTCGACCGGGTCAAGCGCATGATCAATGCGTCCGGCTACAAGGTCTGGCCGGCGGAGGTGGAAGCGATCATGTACGGCCATCCGGAGGTGCAGGAAGCGTGCGTGATCGGAAAGCACGACGCGCATCGCGGCGAAACGGTGAAGGCGCTGGTGGTGTTGAAAGCCGAAAGCCGCGGCAAGGTGTCTCCCGAGGAGATCATCGGCTGGTGCCGCAGCCACATGGCCGCATACAAGATCCCGCGCGTGGTGGAGTTCGTCGATGCGCTGCCGAAGACGGCCACCGGCAAGATCCAGGGGCGCGTGCTGCAGGAACAGGAGAACGCGCGCACGGATTGCATGGAATGAAGTCGCCGCATCGACGCAGCGTGCCCGCGACTTGTCGCCCTGGTGGGGCGTGAACATGCCATGCGCCCTGGCTGCGCCGGCATCACGGGAGAAGGGTGAGAAACTCCATAGCCTCGCTCTTGTGGAAAACGCGCCCCATCGCGTACTCTGACGTTCATCATTTCAAACGAGCAGCAATCGCAGTGAAGCCGCAGGACTATTCGATCTGGCCTCGCCAGTACCCCACCAGCCTGAGTGTTCCGCGCACCACGTTGTGGTTCAACCTCGAGGTATCCGCCGCACGCTATCCCGACCGGCCGGTTTGCCTTTTCTATGATTCGCGCCTGAGCTATGCCCAGTTTCACCGCCAGGCGCTGGCGCTGGCCGGATACCTGGAACAGCCCTGCGGATTGCGCAAGGGCGATCGCGTGCTGCTCGACATGCAGAACAGCCCGCAGTACATGCTGGGCTTCTACGCCATCCTGCGCGCCGGCGGCGTGGTGGTGCCGGTCAGTCCGATGAACGTGGCCGACGAGCTGGAGCACTACGCCGACGACAGCGGCGCACGCGTGGCATTGGTCGGCCAGGAGGTGTATCGGCACTTCCAGCCGTTGCTGGGCCGCGCGCTCGATCACGTCATCGTCGCCACCTATTCCGACTACCTCGATGCCGCCACCGCGCTGAACGTGCCCGAGTTCCTGCGCGCGCCGCGCCAAAGTCTCGCGGACAAGCAGGCAGTGCCGTGGCAGGAGGCGATGGCGGCGAACCTGCAGCCGGGCGCGGAGCGCGTGACGAGCGACGATCTGTGCGCGATCCTGTACACCTCGGGCACCACCGGCAAGCCCAAGGGGTGCATGCACACCCACTTCAACCTCATGTGCACCGCCGTAGGCGGTGCACTGTAGGAAGACATGGCGCCGTATTCGGTGACGCTCGGCACCGCCCCGATGTTCCATGTCACCGGCATGCAGCACAGCATGAACGCCTCACTCTATACGGGCGCCACGGTGGCGCTGCTGCCGCGCTGGGATCCCGCAGTGGCGGCCTACATGATCGAGCGCTATCGGGTTACCCACTGGGCCAACGTACCGACCATGGTGGTCGACCTGCTCGCCCATCCGGACACTGCCGGACGCGACCTGTCGTCGCTGCGCAATATCTTCGGCGGCGGCGCCTCCATGCCCGAAGCCGTGGCGCAGAAGCTGTTCGAGCTGTGCGGCATCGAGTACATGGAAGCCTACGGCATGACCGAGACCATCTCGCAGACGCACATGAATCCCCCCGGCAACCTGCGCAAGCAGTGCCTGGGCATTCCCACCTTCGACACGGAATCGATCGTGGTCGACCCCGAAACCCTGCAGGAGCTGCCATGCAACCAGACCGGAGAGATCCTCTCCACCGGACCGCAGCTGTTCCACGGCTACTGGAACAACGAGGAAGCGACCCGGGCGTGCATGGTGGAGTTGCGCGGCAAGCGCTGGTTCCGTACCGGTGACCTTGGACGCATCGACGAGGACGGATTCTTCTATATCGCGGACCGGCTCAAGCGCATGATCAACGCCGCCGGCTACAAGGTGTGGCCGGCGGAGCTGGAAGCCATGCTGTACAAGCACTCCGACATCAAGGAAGTGGCGATCGTATCTGCACCCGACGGGCGCCGCGGGGAAACGGTGAAGGCCTACGTCGTGCTCAAGGACGAAGCGTCCATGAGCGCGGACGATCTGATCGCCTGGTGCCGCCTGCACATGGCTGCCTACAAGGTCCCGCGCAAAGTGGAGTTCGTGGATGCGCTGCCACGCTCGGGTACCGGCAAGATCCAGTGGCGCACGCTGCAGGAGCGCGAGTGGAGCTGAGGATCACGAGCATGCGCAACGCGCGCATCGTGTTTGCGCGATCGTTTTTCGGAGAAAGACCATGGATGCAGCGCTGACGGCACCTGCCGACACCAAGCTCGAAGCCGAATTGCTGTCCGCGGTCGAGGACGCCCGGGACGAGATGACCGGTCTGCTCGCCACCCTGGTGCGCTTCCCCAGTCTGCTCGGGCAGGAAGCCAGCGCGCAGGATTACCTGGAGGGATTGTTCCAGGGCATGGGCCTGAAGACGTTGCGCTTTCCCGTCCGGCAGGAGGAACTGGCGCATCTGCCCGGCTATTCTCCGTCAGTGGGCAGCTGGGGTCGCCACGACAACGTGGTCGGTGCGCACCGGCCCGACGTGCAGCGCGGCCGTTCGCTGATCTTCAACGGTCACATCGACGTCGTTCCCGTCGGCGACGAGGCATTGTGGTCGGCCCCGCCCTTCGAACCGGTCATCGACGGCGATCGCATGTACGGGCGCGGCGCGGGCGACATGAAAGCCGGCATCGCCGCCTACATCACCGCCTTCCGCGCCTTGCAGCGGCTCGGCTACTGCCCTGCCGCCCCGCTGTTCCTGCAGTCCGTGGTGGAGGAGGAATGCACCGGCAATGGTGCCCTGGCCTGCCTGCATCGGGGCTTTCGCGCCGAGGCGGCAGTCATTCCCGAGCCTTTCGATCACAGCATCCTGTGCGCGCAGGTCGGCGTCATGTGGATCACGCTCGAGGTGCTCGGGCGGCCGGCGCACGTGCTGGATACGGCCCAGGGCATCAACGCCATCGAAGCCGGCTTCGCGCTGTATCAGGGGCTCAAGCGCATGGTGGCGCGCTGGAACGAGCCGGACAGCCGTCATCCGGCCTTCGCCCACGTTCACGATCCGATCAAGATCAACCTTGGCAGGATTCAGGGCGGAGAATGGACCTCGTCGGTGCCCACGCGCTGCACGCTGGAGATCCGTCTCGGCTCCTACCCCGGCGTGAGCGCAGCCACCACGCGGCAGGCGGTCGAAGCCTGCCTGCGCGAGAGCGCGCAGTCCGACCCGGCGCTGCAGGGGGTGCAATACGAGGTGCGCTATGCCGGCTTTCAGGCGGAAGGCTTCGCGGCGGATACGGCACACCCGATGATGACCACGCTGGCGACGGCACACGAAGCCATCCTGGGGACGCAGCCGCAGTGGTATGCCAGCACCGCCACCACCGACGCGCGCGTATTCGCGTTATACGGCAGCACTCCTGCCACCTGCTACGGGCCCCGGTCCAGCCACATCCATGCCATCGACGAATGGGTGTCGCTGTCGAGCACGCTCGAAGTGGCGAAGGTGCTGGCATTGTTCATGACCCGCTGGTGCGGGGTGGAGAAGCGCTGAGGCCACCGGGTGGCTGCGCGCAGGCGCAGCACTGG
>JAHCKU010000087.1 GCA_026125625.1 Burkholderiales bacterium
CCGCGCACGGCGTCTCGCATGTCGCCCTCCAATAGCGTCCGCATCTTGTCGAACTCGGACTGGAATATCTCCCCCTTTGCGAGCCAGTCTTGTAGCTGGTCCAATTGCGCCTGGACGCGCCGCGTCGGGTCGATGCGATCGCGCAGCGCTTCGACGTCGGAGTTCAAGTTCGCGTTCTGGAGCTCGCGGCGTAGCGCCACGATGCGCTCGCGCAACAGGAGCGCATCGCCAGGATCCTTCACCAGCCCCTTGCTGAGCGCCTCCTCGATTTCCTTGATCTCCTGATTCAGCGCCCGGGTCGGGTCGGCGGCACGCAGCATCGCCTCTGCAATGCCCTGCTGAGACTGCTTGAACCGCTCGAACTCCAGCCGCGTGCGCGCAGCGGCCTCCTCCGTTGCACTCAGCGGGTTGGACGCAGAGCTCTGCACCCGGTCCAGCTCCTCGAGCGCGCGCGTCGCCTCGCGCGTGGGATCGACAAGATCCCGTAAACGCTCAGCAGCGACGCGTAGGCTCTCGTTCGTTTCTTCCCGCACTTGCGCGTAATGCTTCTGTGCCGCGGCCTGCTCCTCGGCCGCCGCCTTCTCGGCGTGGGCTGCATCCACTTGTCGCGCTGCCTGCAGAAGGGACTCCTGCTGGGCGCGTGTCGTGAAGAGGTACCGACCAGCGACGATGTCTTGCAGCACCCGCTGCTCCTCGCTGAGCTTCTGGATGCCTTGGATTTCGCGGGTGTAACCCTCGATGATCTGGTTAATGCGGCGCAGTTGCTGCTCGCCCAACAGATCGCGCTCGGCCTTCTTTACTTTGTCTTCTGCATCTTTTTTCGCTTTAAGGCGCGCCGCCTCCGCATCCGCCATACCCTTCTGGGCGGCGCGGACGTCGTCCATCAATTTTTCTTCCAGCGCGCGAAGATCGCCAATCGTCCGCGCACGGTTCGGATCGCCGCGCGCCAGCGCCTGCGCGCCAGCCTGGGTCAGCCGCAGGTCCGCACGGTCCAGCGCTTCGATGCCCCGGCCTATCGATCGGACCAGCGCATCCACACTGCCGGCCGCCACGTTCGAGCGATTGAAGGTGTCGAGCAACTGGCCCCACGAGCGTGAGAGGTCATGCGTGCCCTTCAGCAGCTTCTCGTTTATTTCCTGCGAGATCGGCCGCAGCTGCCCGCGCACCGCACCCAGCAGCGCGCGCTGCGCGTCCAGATGCTTGTTGCCCTCCGCCAGAGCCTTGATCTGGTCGCGCTGTGCCGCGGTGAATCCGACGCCGGCCTTCTCCAGCTGCTCCATTCCCTTGATGGGATCCTGCAGCGCGCGGCCGAACATGCCCACCGCCTGCTGCAGTGAGCCCCCGAACACCGTCGAGAACTCGACCGCAGCCTGCATCGTGTCCCTGAAGGCCTCGCCGCCAATGTCCCGGAAGCGCAGCAGCTCGTTCGCGGCGTCGACGATCTCTGCCCTGGACAGCGGTGAGCCAGAACGGATCTGTGCCACGATCCCGGCCAGGTCCGCCGCAGTCTGGCCCGAGGCGTAGCCGGTAGCGCGCAACACGGCATCCACCTGGGCGAACCGATCCTGGAATTCCTTCGCCTCGCGCGCCGCGACCGCGAATGACCCGGCCAAGGCAGTGGCTGTCGTGCCGAGAATGGCCTGCATCGGCCCAAGCCTGGTAGTGAGCGATGCGATTGAGCGCGCCACCGATGCGAATGCCGCTCGGGTAGCGTCTTCGGCCTGAATCTTGATGATGGCGCGATTGTCAGTAGCCATGAGGTTGCTCCTCACGCTGGCGTGCGAGCGCCTCAGGCGCCGCGCACGCGGTTATCTGGGGGATTAGGTCCGGCCGTGCAGTCCGACGATCGGGCCCGCGAGGGTGGTGGACTTCAGAACGCCGTGGCAGTTGATATCGATCCGCTCCACGGTGATGATCCTGGTGAGGTGACGGTGCGCCAAGCTGTACGGATCAACCGTCATGATAATGCCCTGGCCAACGCCCATCGCTACGCCGCGGCTGAAGTTCCCCAGCATCAAGATGGTCGTGCCGTTGTAGGGCGTGCCCGCACCGGCCGGCATGTGATGCGCGAGGCTGATCGGGAAGCCCGCATAGAATCCCTCGACGATCTGGCCCTGGACCGACTGAATGTCGTTGCCGCCGGCATTGAGCTTCAGCCGACCGAACACCGCCGCGTCGAACACGCCCGAGCACAGCCACCGTGCGCCCCCGCGTGCGTACACCGGCAACTGACCGATCAGGCTGGTCACGTCGCTGATGTCCACCTCGGGGAAGGTGTCATGGGTGCTCGCCGCCTGCACACGGCTGCCGGCGTAGAGCGGATCGTTCAACAGCGTGAGCAAGCCCACCATCCCCCCGTAGGTGGAAGTGCCGTCACCCAGCAGCAAGCATGCGTCTTCCTTCGTCGCGAACGCGCGCGCCTGTTCCTGCGCCACCAGCTCGGCCAGAGCGATCACCGTGTCCTGCGCGGTGCTCTTGCCAAAAGGGGTTATCGTCATGACGTCCTTGAGTACGAGCTGAATCTGGTCGCCGGTCGGGTCGGACTCGGTACCCCCGGGCGGGCCCTCACTGACGAAGTACGCCTCGGCATCGCCAGTGTGCCGCGGGATGACTGTCGACGCGGAACTCATAGGCATGACGTTGGCGATCCGACGTGCAACCCCGTACTGCTCGCGGTTGTTGATGATGGCCGTTTCCATTTCGACGGGGACCAGCCAGCCGGCGGTGGAGAAGTTGCCCTCGACCATGGCGCGCTGACCGTGTGCCGCCTCGGCGGCGGTCTGAAGCTGCACGCCGGAGCCCCGACACCACTGTGCCGCCCGGCCATCGCCGTGCACAACCGCGCGGCACCACATGCCCGCTCGATAGGCTACTTCGCGGTCCTCCATGCCGAGAAGTCGGCCTGTGCCTCGGAAGGCATGAAGGCCACCGGCTGCGAGCACTTCTCGCGCGGCCATGCCGTAGGTCACGCGACCGCTGCGTTCAAAAGCTTCGTTGCTGCTGTTGCTATACATAGGGTTTCGCCCCTACGTTGAGCCGGCGCTCGTCTTGGCCGACTGGTTGAAAATCCTGTCCTTTGTCCAGGAAACGATATTGCCATGTACCTCGCGATCCGCGGCAATGTAATTATGGCCACGTCCCATGTCCTCCAGCGTTTCGAAAGGCATGTCCCGGAAGATCGCCATCTCGAAGAAGCGCCTCGGAATCCGGGATAGCCGCAGCGCTAAGTAACGTTGCCGTCGTGACACCCCCAGCAGTCGCGCCGACTGGTCGCGCTGCGCGCGCGTCATCGGCGAGCCGTGGCGGTAACTGCGCTGCTCAAATTTATAGATGACCTCGCCCAAGCACCGGTACGAGCGTGCATGCCGGCGATAGGCCAGTCGCCAGCCTTCTGTATCCTGGCGCTCGCTCGCGGCGCGCATCGCCTTCTGTGCTTCCAACGCCTCGGCGAGATACTTGTTGGCTGCGCTCTTGGTGGCGTTGTCGATTTCCAGTTCCATCTCACTCAACCTTTGCCACGCCCGCCGGATCGCCCCCGCCCGACAGCACCATGCTGCGGCCGCCGGCGGGATCGTTGAATACAATCACCGGTCGGCCTTCCGCAGCCGACATCGCCTTCGCGACTGCGGCCTCGCCCGCATGGAACGCGAGCATGCTCTGCACCGCGCGCTGTACGTATACGAAGTCGGCGAGAACCATGTCCTCGACCCGCACCAGCTCCAGCACGCCGCGGCGCGGTATCCACCACTCAGCACGCCACTCCGGAACGCCGGGCAGCGCGGCGCAAGGGCCCCATGCCTGGCCTGGGGTCCACAGCAGCTGGACTTGCCGCCGCGCCTCTTCGATCAGCGGCCACGCCATCGACTCGTCGTCGTTCGCGCCGATGCCGGCGATCGCCGCCAGATCCGGGTCGGGCAGGCACGCGAAGCGCGCCCGGTATGAATTGATGTATCGCGCGATTCTCATCGCCTGCTCCTCGGTGACTGCTGGTTGTTGTTCGTCCGCTGATTCCATGTGGCACCTCATGTGCGTGTTGAAGAATCTGGTGAGACCGGCCCGGCGATGGCCGCCAGCCGGGCTTCTACCTCGGCAAGGATCGGAGCGTACTCGGCGATTAGGATGGCGCGGATGGCGGCGGCATCATTACTCACGCCGACGATCGGCTGTGCGATGCGATCAGGAATCGGCGCCAGCGCGTCGCGGAAGTAGCGGCCTATGTTGAACACCGCCTCCAGCACCTGTGCGCGCGGGACCGCTGCGCCAGTCGCCACGTCGAGCTTGAGCTGCTCCAAGCGCGCTTTGACTTCCTCTCGCCGCGTCCGGAGTGCTCGGTACTCGGCCCAGGCTGCATCGGTTGCGGTGTCACGTCGCATCCTCGGCGCTGGCATATGCAGGCGCGCGGCGAGCAATGCCTCGGTGCGCTCGACATCCACCCAGCCATCGACCACGACGATCAATCCCTTCCGCTCGAGTTTGTTGATGTTGCTGCGGACCCATCCGTGTTTCCTTGCGAATTCGCTCTTTCTCATTCTCATTCGCGCCACCTATCTGCGTTGATTTGCTGAATCGTTCGAAAAATCAATAACTAGCGAAACGTCGAGCCTTCGGCTTGCGTATATGTTTTCGCCAGGAAGGACCCGCGAGCCGTTCGAACGGCGTTCGGGGTCGTTCGAACGGGCGTTCGAACGGGCTGTCACGCGTTACGGGGCGTCGCGTAACGGGGGACATCGCGTTACCCCCGACCTTGCACATGCGTGCACGTGCATGCACACGTCGAGCACGTGTGCCGCACGCGTGGCGCTCGCGTGCTGTGCGCGTGCTGCTTGCAGTACCGTTTTTGGGACCGGTTGGCACACGCAGACTCACTGCAGGTACTCAAGAGGGAGGGACTCCCTCGCCTCCGCGACAATGGCGTTCCACTCAGCGATGCCGGCGTTCAACCTCTTGACCTGCGCGTCCGTGAGCAACTCCGCCGGCCATGGGCGCAGGTCCCCAGACATCGGCACCCCAGCGCACGTCGCCGCCCAGCCCCTGCTCCCGCAGGAACGAGCGCATCTCCTCCTCCTTTGCAGTGAACGGCGCGATCATCTCGTCAGCCATTGCGGCCATGTCGCCCACGCTGATGTCCAGCGCATCCTCCGCGACATGCGGCGGCACGCCCGCGCTGATCTGCTCGTAGTTCAAGGCGAAGTCCAGCATCGCGACGGTCGCGCCGTTTGGCAGGCCCCCGGTCATGCGCAGGCAGCGCAGGATTACCAGCGCCATGGTCCTGCGCATGCTGTCTCGGGTGATTACTTCGGGTGCTGTAGTGGTCATCGTGTCTCCTAGTTAATGCACTGGCCTATGGCTAGAATTCTTAGAAGTGTCCGTGTGGCGGATTAATGGATTGGCAAAAAGGCGCCCCATACGTCCGCCACACGGATGAAGCACACCAAAATTCCATGGGTCATTAATCCGCCACGCGGATGAAGTAAGTCCGCCACACGGATGAACGACATCGATTTTTTGTGCCATTGTCATTGGATTGTTACCCCATCTATCGTCCGGAATTCGACGACCGATCGCCGACTCATCGTCGACTGATCGTCGAGCCTGGCCGGTCGGCGCCAGAGGTTTAGCGGCTCGCGCGTCGGGGGTACGTCCAGCCGCACCGGGCCCTCGTCGACAGCCATCCAGGTGAGTGCGTACAACGATGCGACCCGCCGGCCGCCTTGGCGGGTGCGAAGTAGCCACCCCCGGTCCAGCAACTCGGACAGCGCCTTGTGCAGCTGATCGCTACTGCTCCAGCCGCTGGCGCGCATCACCGTCCACGCTGCTGACAGCCTCCCGTTATTCGCACCCGAGAACTGCAGCGCCATGTCGATGAGCAACTTGACCGCCCTGGGCGACAGTTCGCAGAACTCCTTCGAGCGGAACACGTAATGGGGAAGCCGCAGGAAGGTTGCAGTTCCCTGCCTGCCCTTCCTGCCGGTCTTCGGGCGGGCCATCAATGAACCCCGCCTTGAGCCGGCCCGTGCAGCTGCTCGAGCAGGTCGGCATGGTGCTGGATGGATACGCAGGCTGGGCAGGTAAAATCCTGTTGGCATCGCGCACACTGCGGCGTAGAATTCGAAGCCGTTGGTCTCGCTGTACTTGTTGCTGCTTCCTTCGGCGCCTCGGTCCTCCCCGAGGCGCCTTTCTTCCTGGGCATGCATGTGCCCCTCTTGCTGGGCGCTGTAGGCGCCGGTTGTCAGTTCACTCCTACCAATCTGGAATAGTCCAGAGCACGCAGTCCCTCACGGGCGAGTTCTTCTTCGCGCTCGATCCGAAGCACTTCGTCGGGATTGACGAAGCGCAGGATGGTGTCCTCGATCAGGTCCCGAAGCACGGCCGGGCGCAGGGCATCTAAATCGGTGGATTCGCCCTTGAAATTCTTTGAGTGGGTGCTTCGCTTCGTGGGGCGGGTGGGCAGGTTGTACTGCTCCACTTGCTCAGGAGTCAGGCCGAGTCGTTCGAAATGGACTCGCTTGTCGTAGCCGCCGACCCTATCGACAAACTTGGGAAGTTTTCTCCGTATCGATTTCTCGATGTCGAGTCCGCTGGGGTCGTTGTCGGTCAACAGGAAGACGAAGGTCTCGCGGTCCGCCTCTGCAATCGCCTCGGCCGCTTCGTAGAGATACGACTCGCTGCTGAAGCCGACGCTGACGTACAGGGGAACTTGCCACCGCAGCGTGACGCGCGCCACCACGCCGTACAAAGCGCGTTTTTCCAACCACATTTCGACGCGATACGGGCTATCTCGCCAGATATCCAAGCGAAGCCGCTCGGCCAGATCATCCAGCGCGTCCTGGACGCCCGTGAACGTCCGGGCTTGGTAGAGCATGCAGCTGGAATCGACAATCCACGAGTAAGGGATTCGCCCGACCTGGCGCAGGTGCTGGACTGCGCGCTGCACCTTCGTGTAACCCGACTCGTCCTTGGACATGAAGCCATGGGCGAGGCTTTGGTAATAAAGCTGCCTTACTGTACATGGCTTAATCCCGGCAGCGATGCTGACGAGTGCGTCGTAGCGGACCGCCATTTCGGCCTTCGTCGCGCGCAGTCCCATTTGTGGGGCATACCGCACAAGTCCAGGGGTGTGCCCGGATAGCGCGTCCATCAACGTGCCTCGGCCTGCCTGCATTGCACGGAAAGCCAGCGATTCAGCCCGGCTCGCGAAAGGAGCACTGACCGCCCCACCTTGACGATCGCGCCGCATTCCATCAATCCGTTGGATGACGCGTTGAAAATCCACCAGCGAACTTGCGGCTCAGTCAGCGTCCCGTTGCTCTCGGCAACGATCTGCGGCACTCGCGCCAAGTCCCGGAAATCGACCGCGTCCTCCATATTGCCCATCCTCCTATCTGCGGCACTCGCCGGCCGACAATGGCCAGCGCATGGCGCGCATGGTGGACGCTAGGACGTGAGACGAAAAGGAAGGTTTTGCGAGAAAAGCCCGGAGAATCTTCCGGGATGGCTCAAGTCACGCAGAGCGCGCCTTGCGGACGACCTCTTCGCTGATGCCGTCTGAGCTATCGAGCGCTGCTGTAGCGAACGCGGCCAGCGCAGAAGCCGAAAGCGAGATGCCGAACGTCAACCGCTGATCGACGAAGCGCACAAAATCAGTCGCAGCTGATGCTTTCTGGTAGCCCGACGCTTGAACAAGAGCGGCGCTCTGAAGTGTTGGGTGACGGTCGTCTTCAGGGAGGTCGAGGGCCTCGAGCAGGTCTGCCCAGTCCGGCCAATACTGCTCCGAGTTGAACTCCCCCACCCGATACTCTATGCGCTGGACTCTCTCCGTTGAGAGTAGCGCATCGAGCACCAAAGGAAACGGTGACTTCACGCCGAAGCGCTCATAGATTTCTTCGTACTCATGGAAGCATTCACGCATGCCACGGGCGTGGCTCGAGATCTCCTCTATCAGTTCCGCTGCACGCTTGACCGCGGATCGAGTGCCGCGGATGTCGACAGTAGCGCCATCCATCAGCGCAACCATGAGCCTCCACCACTGATCCTGAGAGGGGCGCTGTTTGGTGACGTGCTGATAGGCGGGCTTGGTACATTCCCACGCGACCAAGCGCTTGATCACCGCCCGTTCATCCATGGCGTATGCCGATGAGTCGTCAAGAACGCGGGTGCATATCGCGCGAACCTGCTCTGGAACCCAGGCGGAGATCGCAAACTTCTCGGCAGCCATGACGCGCCCTCACTCGCGTGTATGGTCAGCCGGCCGTGAGCGTTGGCGCGCCGCGGCCGGCGCTTCGCTACTTCACTTCAGCAGCTTCGACGCCGCCTCTTCGAGCTTCGATCGCACGTGCTCATCGGAGAGGTGGCTGTAGCGCTTCACCATCGCCAAGGTCTTGTGCCCGGTGACCGCCGCGATATCGAGCAAGGACGCGCCGGACATCGCCAAGTGACTGGCGACGGAGTGCCGCAAACTGTGAAAAATGAAGTCCGGCAGCACGCCCTGCACTTCGCGCCAGTCGTAGTAGAACGGATGCGGAAACAGCCGCGCCTCACCATCGATCGGGCGCACCTTGCCGAATTCCTTGATCAGCGGCACCAGCACGGCCGGCAGCGGCACGGTCCTGTTCTCGTTGGTCTTGGTGGCGTTGAACGTGATGCGATGGTGCACCAGGTCGATGTCCTTCCAGCGCAGCCGCTCGATCTCACCGCGACGTGCACCGGTAGCCAGCCCCAGCCTGACAAACAAGCTGAAGCTCGGCTTGCCGCGCGCGTCAACGGCATCGAGCAAGGTCTTGGCCTCCTCTGCCGTCAGGAAGCGCACCCGGCCGGGGGACTCTTTCAGACGGCGCACGCCAGTACATGGATTAGCGGAGATCCAGCGCTTGACCCGGACCGCGTAGCCGAGCACGCGCGACATGGTGCTGGTGTACCGGTTGCAGCGCGCATCGGTGCGCACGCGCTGGCCGTCTTTATCCCGCTCCTCGCGCAGCTTGCGCACCGACTTCTCGATCATCGCCGGGTCGACGCGGATCAGGGCAACGCGGCCCAGCTCGGCCTTCCACCATGTGAGCATCGCGGAGATGTTCTGCCGATCGCTCTCCGCCATGTGTTCCAGCCGCTCATAGATCCAGGTGTCGATCGCATCGGCGACGGTGGTGCGCAGCGCTTCGCGCGTTGGCAGTGCATACCCACGGTCGAGTTGCGTTTCCAGATCACGCGCCCAGGATTCGGCTGCAGTCTTGGTAGAAAATGATTTCGTCATCTCGCGCTCGCCAGAACGGCGAACGCGTGCACGCCAGCGTGTCTTACCTGACGCGGTTACCCGTTTCTCGAAGGTGGCCATGTCCCTGGTTCCTCGCACTGTCCCACAGGTGTCCCACGCCCTGCTACCCGAGGTCCTATCTGGTCATAAGTGCTTGAATTATTGGAGGCGGGGGTCGGAATCGAACCGGCGTAGACGGCTTTGCAGGCCGCTGCATGACCACTCTGCCACCCCGCCAAGGGTGGGCCCGCCGCGCTGCGTGCCGCGCCGGGGTCAAACGAAAAGGGAGAGCTGGCTACGACGCGACCGGCTCTCCCTCATGGAAT
>JAHCKU010000088.1 GCA_026125625.1 Burkholderiales bacterium
CGTTACACAAGCTTTGCCCCGCTTGCATCCATCCGTCGCCGAGGCAACGCACAGCGTGATAGTTATTCAGAGCTTGCCCAGGATCAACCAGAGGAGACCTCTCCGATGAGCAGTTGGCTCGATGCGTCCATCATGTTCAGCAAAGGCGTCGCCCGAGGGAAGGTGGGCACGACGCACGAATTGACCGAAGCCAGGCAAGGCCGTTATCACTACACGATGGGGCCGTATTCGGATCCGGTGCTGCACATCCGGCCCGGAGATCGCGTGGTGGTGGAGACCCGCGATGCGTTCGAGGGCGCGATCAAGAGCGAAAAGGATCTGCCCACCAAGACGCTGAAGATGCCCTTCCTCAATCCGCAGAACGGCCCGATCATGATCGAGGGCGCGGAGAAGGGCGACGCGCTGGCGGTGTACATCGAGTCGATGGCCCCGCGCGGGCCGAATCCACGCGGCACGTGCTGCATGATTCCCGAGTTCGGCGCACTCACCGGCACCTACTACACCGCGACCCTGAACGATCCGCTGCCGGAGATCGTGCGCAAGATCAACGTCGACGAGCAGTGGGTGTACTGGTCCGACCGCGTCACGCTTCCGTACAAGCCGCACATCGGCACCCTGAGCTGCTCGCCGGAGCTCGATTCGATCAACTCGCTCACGCCAGACAATCACGGCGGCAACATGGATCTGCCGGACATGGGGCCGGGCAGCATCACCTATCTGCCGGTGCGCTCGCCCGGCGCGCGGCTGTTCATCGGCGATGCCCATGCCTGCCAGGGCGATGGCGAAGTGTGCGGCGTGGCGGTGGAGTACCCGACCGTCACCACCATCCACGTCGAGCTGATCAAGGGCTGGACCATCGAGTGGCCGCGGCTGGAGAACGAGGAGGTGATCATGGCCATCGGCAGCACCCGGCCGCTGGAGGATGCCACGCGCATCGCCTATCGCGAACTGGTGCTGTGGATGCAGCGCGATTACGGCTTCGACAAATGGGATGCCTACATGATGCTGAGCCAGTGCGGGAAGGTGCGGCTGGGCAATTTCGTCGATCCGAAGTACACCGTCGGCGCAGCCATCAGCAAGAAGTATCTGGAGCAGCAGTGATCGTATCGCTCGATCACGTCCGTCCATTGCATCTGCGTACGCACGCATAAACAACGAAGCGAAAGAAACAGGGAGACCCCATGGCACATTCGGATTGGCACTACCTGGAATTGCTCGACATCGGCCAGCGCATTCAGTCGAAAGCGATCTCTTCGCTGGAAGCGACCCAGGCGCAGCTGGCGCGCATCGGCCACGTCGACGGTACGCTCAAGAGCTACGCGACGGTCATGGCGGAACAGGCCCTGGACGATGCACGCCGTGCCGACAAGGAGATCGCTGCCGGCGGTGTGCGCAGCCCGCTGCATGGCGTGCCGATCGCAGTCAAGGATCTGTGCTGGACCAAGGGCATTCCCACCGCGGCGGGCATGACCATCTACAAGGATTTCCGTCCGAAGGAGGACGCCACCGTGGTGCGCAAGCTGCGCGACGCCGGTGCGGTGATCCTGGGCAAGCTGCAATTGACCGAAGGCGCCTATGCCGATCACCATCCGAAGATCACGCCGCCCGTGAATCCATGGAACAAGGCGCATTGGTCCGGCGCATCGTCGAGCGGCTCGGGTGTCGCGACCGCAGCGGGCTTGTGCTACGGCTCGCTGGGTTCGGATACCGGCGGCTCGATCCGATTCCCGTCTGCCGCCAACGGCTGCACCGGTCTGAAGCCGACGTGGGGGCGGGTGAGCCGCTACGGCGTGTTCGAGCTGGCTGCCACGCTCGATCACATCGGGCCGATGACCCGCAGTGCCGCGGATGCCGGTGCCATGCTGAGCGTGATCGCAGGCGTCGATCCCAACGATCCGACTGCCAGCCTCGAACCGGTTCCCAATTATCTGGCGGGCATGACGCGTGGATTGCGTGGCGTGCGCGTGGGGGTCGATCCGAACTGGAATTCGAACCGCGTGGAAGAGCCGGTGAAGCAGATGCTGGCTGCGGTCTTGAAAGTGGTCGCGGAGCAGGGCGGCGACATCCGTGAAGTGCGCTTCCCCGATCCGGAGCAGATCATTGCCGACTGGTTTCCGTTGTGCGGGGTGGAGACCGCGGTTGCGCACGAGAGCACCTATCCGGCACGCAAGGATGAATACGGGCCGGGCTTGTCCGGTCTGATCGATCTCGGCCGCAGCCAGAGCGGCCTGGACTACCAGAAGATCGTGCTGCGGCGAAACGATTTCCGCGGCCGGGTGCAGGCCTTGTTCCAGGGCATCGATCTGCTGCTGATTCCGGCCACCGCGGTGGCCTCGCCCACCGTGGCGCAGATGGCCAAGCTGGGAGAAGACGCGGAATTGATCTCCGCGCTGTTGCGCTACACCTGCCCGTTCGACATGACCGGCAGTCCGACCATCACCCTGCCGGCGGCGTTCACGCAGCAGAACACGCCGATCGCGTTGCAGTTCGTCGCCCGCCATTTCGAGGAAGAGCTGCTGGTGCGCGCGGGCTGGGCATTCCAGCAGGCGACCGACTGGCACCGCAAGCATCCTGCCCTGTGAGCATGCCGCGTTCGATGGCCAGCGCACGAGCGTGACCAGCCGTCATGACATGAGCAGTCCGTAAAGCTTTCATCCGATTGTCGATTCGTTTTCGTGCAGTGCCCGCACCCGATTGCCGGAGGCGTTGCAGACGGGTGCGGAAGAGTAGCGACCCATCCACTGTCAACTGGAGCAGGACGATGAACTTACGAAGAAAGCTTCTCGCAGTAGCTGGAATATTCACGGCCACCACGCTGATGGGCGGTGGCGCAGCACTGGCTGCCGATCCGCTCAAGATCGGGTTGCTGGAAGACGTCTCCGGCGATCTGGCGGTGTACGGCCGGCCCAAGCTTCATGGTTCGCTGCTGGCCGTGGAGGAGATCAATGCGGCCGGCGGCATCATGGGTCGCAAGATCGAGCTGATCCACCTCGATCCGCAGGGTGACAACGCACGCTATCAGGAGTTTGCCCGACGCCTGCTGAATCGGGACAAGGTGGATGTGCTGATCGGAGGCATCACGTCCGCTTCCCGCGAGGCGGTGCGTCCGATCGTGAACCGCACCAAGACACCGTACTTCTATACCAATCAGTACGAAGGGGGTGTATGCGATGCGAGCATGATCAGCATCGGCGCGGTGCCGGAGCAGCAGTTCTCGACCCTGATCCCCTGGATGGTGGAGAAGTTCGGCAAGAAGGTCTACGTCATCGCCGCGGACTACAACTTCGGACAGATCTCCGCCGAGTGGAATCGGGTGCTGGTCAAGGAACTGGGCGGCACGGTGGTCGGAGAGGAGTTCATCCCGCTGGGCGTGTCGCAGTTCGCGCAGACCATCCAGAACATCCAGAGAGCCAAACCCGACTGGATCCTGACCATCAACGTGGGCGCGGCGCAGGACTCGTTCTTCGAGCAGGCTGCGGCTGCCAAGCTCAACCTGCCGATGGGCTCGTCGATCAAGATCATGCTCGGGTTCGAGCACAAGCGCTTCGCGCCGCCTGCGCTGAACAACATGCATGCGGTGGCGAACTGGTTCGAGGAGATCGACACGCCTGAAGCCGACGCCTTCAAGAAGCGCTGGCGCGCCAAGTTCCCCAACGAGATGTACATCAACGACATGGGCTACAACGCCTACACCGCGATCTACATGTACAAGACGCTGGTGGAGCAGGCGAAGTCGACCAAGCTCGAGGACTTGCGCAAAGTGATCGCCGCCGGCGGCGCCTGCATCGACGCGCCGGAAGGAAAGATCTGCGTCGATCCCAAGAGCCAGCACACCTCGCATCGCATGCGCCTGATCTCGGTGGACGCGAAGCACAACGTCACCGTGACCAAGGATTACGGCGTGATCCAGCCTTATTGGCTGGGTGAGATCGGATGCGATCTGACCAAGAAGAACGACAAGAAGCAGTACACGCCGACGGATCTGCCGAAGAAGTAATTCGCTCGACGCTCAGGCATGGCGGGCGACCTCGACGTCGCCCTGCCATCTCTCGCCAACCACAGGGTCAGGGAGACGACCATCGCCGAGATCTTTTCCGTCCTGTATCAGTTCGCGGACGTGTTCGCGTTTCTGATCCTGTCGGCCGCGGGGCTGGCCATCGTATTCGGCATGATGGGCGTGATCAACATGGCCCATGGCGAGTTCATCATGTGCGGTGCCTACGTCACGGTGGCGCTGGTGCATGGCGGCATGCCGCTACCCATTGCGCAGCTATGCGGCGCAGTCACCGCCGGCATCATCGGCGTGATCGTCGAGATCCTGATCGTACGCAAGTTCTACAAGCGGCCGCTGGATTCGCTGCTTGCGACCTGGGGGCTGAGCCTGATCGTGACGCAGGGAATGCTGCTGCTGGTGGGCTCTTCGGTGCGTGGCATCGGCACGCCGCCGGGCAGCTTCATGGTCGGCGAGTACACGTTCTCGGTCTATCGGCTGGTGCTGTTCGCATGCGCGGTGGGTGTGCTGGCGCTGATCTACCTCATCTTCATGCGTACCAAGTTCGGGATTCTCGCGCGCGCAACCATGCAGAACGCCAACATGGCCCAGGCGCTGGGGGTGAAGGTGGGCGTGGTGTATGCCCTGAGCTTCGGTATCGGCGCCGGCCTGGCGGGCCTGTGCGGTGCGCTCTACGCGCCGACCATGACGCTGATCCCGACCATGGGCGCGACCTTCATCGTCGAGAGCTTCGTCACGGTGGTGATCGGCGGTGCGAACGTCCTGCTCGGTACTGCCCCGGCCGGCGTCCTGCTGGCCGCGGTGCGCACCACGCTCAACGCGTGGCAGGGACAGATCATCGGCCAGATCGGCATGCTGGTGGCGGTGATCATCATCATTCGCCTGCTGCCGGAAGGCCTGTCCGGCTTTCTCATGCGCTGGCGGCGCTGACGACGGCGGAGCAGAGCGACATGTTCAAGTTGATGAATGGTCCTCAGACATTGGGCAATGGACCGGGATTCTGGATCGGCTTCCTGGTGGTCCTCGCCCTGGCGCTGGCTTATCCCTTGTTCGCCGATTCCTATGACGTCGGCAATTTTGCCTATTTCCTCATCTGGGTGTTCATGGCGCTGGGCCTGTGCCTGATATGGGGATACGGCGGCATGCTGAGCTTCGGTCAGACCTTCTTCTTCGGAGTCGCCGGCTACTCCTACGGCGTCCTGGCGATCAACCTCGGCGGCGGCACCCTCACCTTCCTGGCGCTGGTGCTGGCCATCGGCCTGGCCGCGCTGGCCGCGCTGATCCTGGGCTATTTCATGATCTGGGGTGGGGTAGGGGGCGTGTTCTTCGGCATCGTCACGCTCTCCGCCACCCTGGTGCTGGCGTTCTTCCTGGGCCAGACGGCGGGACCGGAATGGCGCATCGGCGAAGCCCGGCTCAACGGTTTCAACGGCATGAAGGGCATGGATCCGCTCAATGTGCCGTGGCTGAACGACGAGACGCTCTACTTCGAAGGCACGCCGCTCTACTACCTGGTCATCGCGCTGATCGTGGTGATCTACTTCGGGTTGCGCCTGCTGGTGAACTCCCGCTTCGGCAACGTCATCGTCGCCATCCGCGAGGATCCGCAGCGTGCGGAGCTGCTGGGTTACGACGTGCGCAAGTATCAGCTCGCGACCTTCATCATCGGCTCGTCGCTGGCCGGCCTGAGCGGCGTGCTCTACACCTCCTGGGGTCAGTTCATCACGCCTTCCAGCATCGGCCTGCCGGCCGCTGCCATGCCGATCGTGTGGGTGGCGTTTTCCGGCCGCGGCGATCTCACCGCCACGCTGGCGGGATCGTTCCTGGTCCTGTATGCCTTCCAGACCATCACCGTCTATAGCCAGCAGGCAGCGCTGGTGCTGATGGGGGGAATGCTGCTGGCCACCGTGATGCTGGCGCCGCAGGGCTTCGTCATCGGACTGGTGCAGACAATCGCGCGCATCGGCCGGGCTGCGAAATCGAACGCAAAGGGCAAGTGAGCATGCCGGACATTCTGCAGACTGCGGGGCTGGCGAAGATGTTCGGCGGTCTGTCGGCCGTCTCCGGTGTCGACCTGGCGGTCGTCGAGGGCGAGATTCACTGCCTGATCGGACCGAACGGCGCCGGCAAGAGCACGCTGTTCAAGCTCGTCATGGGCACCTATCCGCCCACTGCAGGCACCATCGCCTTTCGTGGCGAGGACATCACCGGGCGCAGGTCCTACGAGCGCGTCCAGCGCGGCATGAGCATCAAGATGCAGGCGCCGAGCGTGTTCAAGAATCTGCCGGTGCGGCAGAACATCCATATCGCGCTCCAGCATCACGTGTCGAAGTCGGCGCTGGCGCAGGACGAGGAGCGACTGCTGGGACTGTTGCAGCTCACCGCAGACGCGGGCAAGCGTGCCGGAGAGCTTTCGCATGGCCAGCAGCAATGGCTGGAGATCGGCATGGCGCTGGCGCTCAAGCCGGCGTTGATGCTGATGGACGAGCCGACTGCGGGCATGTCTCCGGAGGAGACGTTCAAGACCGGCGAGCTGATCCAGTCGCTCAACCGCGAAGGCATGACCATGCTCGTGGTCGAGCACGATATGGCTTTCATCCGCCAGATCGCGCAGCGCGTGACCGTGCTGCACTTCGGCAAGGTGTTCGCGCGCGGCTCGATCGCGGAGATCATTGCCGATCCGCGCGTGGCCGAGATTTATCTGGGGAAGACACATGAACACTGAGCCGGTGCTGGCGGTGTCGGGTCTGTGGGCGAATTACGGCGGCACGCCCATTCTCCAAGGTGTCGATCTGACCGTTCAGCGCCGGGAGATCGTCACGCTCATCGGGCGCAACGGGGTGGGCAAGACCACCACGATGCGTTGCCTGGTCGGCCTGCTGCGTGCCGCCTCCGGCTCCATCCGCATTCTCGGTCACGAGATGACCGCGTTGCCGGCCGATGCCTATGCCCGCCTGGGCGTGGGCTACATCCCGCAGGGCCGCGATGTCTTCCCGCGCATGACAGTGGCCGAGAATCTTGCCGTGGGTGAATTGATCGGCGGCCCGAAGGGCAAGAAGCTGCCGGACCTGGTGTACGAATACTTCCCGCGGCTGAAGGAGCGGCGCAATCAGATCGCCGGCACCATGTCCGGCGGAGAGCAGCAGCAACTGGCGATCGGCCGGGCGCTGATCGGCAATCCGGCGCTCATGTTGCTGGACGAACCTTCCGAGGGCATCCAGCCCTCCATCGTGCAGATGATCTGCGCGGCCTTGAAGTCCATCCGCGATGAGCTGGATACCACCATCCTGATGGTCGAGCAGAATCTGGATACGATCCTGGAGATCAGCGAGCGCTGCTACGTGATGGAGAAAGGCCGCATCGTCGCGCAGATTTCTGCCGGGGAGGTGAACGCCGAGGCGGTGCGACACCATCTGCTGATCTGAATTTCCACAGCTGCCTGATGCCGTTCAGGCCTGCAGCAGTTTACGCACGTGCTGGCCGATGGCCAGCGATGCGGTCAGTCCCGGCGACTCGATGCCATACAGATTGACCAGCCCGCGCACGCCGTGTGCCTGCGGACCCTGGATCAGGAAGTCCGCCGCCGGCTCCTTCGGGCCACTGATCTTCGGTCGGATTCCGGTGTAGCCCGGCTGCAGCGCGCCGTCACGGAGTGCCGGGTAGTAGCGCCGAATGGCTTCATAGAAAAGCGGCAGGCGCGAATCGTCGAAGCTGTAGTCGATGCCATCGATCCACTGGATGTCGGGACCGAAGCGTGCCTGTCCACCGAGATCGACGGTGACGTGCACGCCGAGGAAACCGGCGCCGGCCATCGGGTAGACCAGTCGCCGGAACGGCGATCTGCCCGTCATCGTGTAGTAGTGGCCCTTGGCGAAATACTGTGGCGGAATGGTCGCCGTTGGGATGCCCTGGATGCTGCGCGCGAGCTGCGGCGCGACCAGACCGGCGCAGTTCACCAGCACGTTGCAGCACAGCTCCATCGGATCGCTGCCGCCGACCCGGAGCACGATGCCCTCGTCGGTGACGGTGCCGTCGTGCAGCGGGCTGAGGAATACCACCGCACCGCCCGCCTGCTCCAGGTCGCCCTGCAACGCCAGCATGTAGGCATGGCTGTCGATGATGCCGGTCGAGGGCGAATACACCGCCGCCACTGCCTGCACCGCCGGTTCCAGCTCCCGCAGCTCGTCCAGGGAGATGCGGTGCAGGTCGTGCACACCGTTGGCGTTGGCCTTGTCGATGTAGCCCAGCACCACCGGAATCTCATCCTCGGTGGCGGCGACCAGCACCTTGCCGCAGTTGTCATGCGCCACGCCGTGCTCGCGGCAGAAGGCGTACAGCAGCTGCTTGCCGGCCACGCACAGCTGCGCCTTGAGCGAACCATTGGGATAGTAGATGCCGGCGTGAATCACCTCGGAGTTGCGCGAGCTGGTGTGGTTGCCGATGGATTCCTCGGCTTCCAGCACGATCACCTCGCGCCCTTGCAGCGCGAGTTCGCGTGCCACCGCCAGGCCCACTACACCAGCGCCGATCACGACGCAGTCGATACGTTCAGTCATAGCGCCCGGATGTTAACCTAATCGAAATGGATCCCGACCGCGCTCCCACCTGGGACCACGACTTCGCCCGCCGTTCGCCGATGTTCGCGCCGCTGGTGTCGCTCGCGGACAAGCTGCCGGCCATCGGCTGGCCGAATACCGAAATTCTCAATCACCTGGCGGACGAATCCGGCCGCCGCATCGTCAACGCGCGCGGCCAGCGCCTGCGCTTCGTACCGCCGCCCGGCCCGGTTTCCGGCGTGAGCTTCGAAACCGGCACCTTTCTGCGCAGCGAGGTGCCGGTACGGTCGATCGACTGGCACGATCTGCTCAATGCGCTGGTGTGGATCACCTTTCCGACCGCCAAGGCGGCGTTGAACGCGCGTCACTATGAAACCATGGCCAGCGAGCCGGACGGCGTGCGCTCGCCGGTGCGCGATGCCCTCACGCATTTCGACGAGGACGGCATGATCGTGCTCAGCACCGATCCGACGCTCACCGGGCTGCTGCGCCGGTTCGAGTGGAAGGAGCTGTTCTGGCGCAGGCGTGCCGAGGTGCGCCGCCACCTGCGCTTTCTACCGTTCGGCCATGCCTTGTATGAAAAGGCATTGCGTCCTTTCGTGGGAATGACCGGCAAGGCGCTGCTGTTCGACGTGTCCCCGGCATTGATCGGTCAGTCGATGGAGGCGCAGCGGGCCTTTGCCGATCGCGTCACCGCGCTGCACGTGCTGGATGCGCAGCGCCTGCTGCAGCCGCGCGAGCTGCAACCCGTTCCGGTGCTGGGAATTCCCGGCTGGTGGCCGGACAATGAGGACGGCGGCTTCTATGACGATGTCGACTATTTCCGTCCGGGCCGTGCCGCTGGCGCCGTAGATCGAGGCGATGCAGGAAGTTGAAAAATCGCGACGGGCTCAGGCCGGAG
>JAHCKU010000089.1 GCA_026125625.1 Burkholderiales bacterium
GCGCCGAACAACCCTGGTTGTTCGGCTGATTCCCTTTACTGCAGCCGTGCCACGGCGCGCCGGCTGCAGGCCGACGCGCCGGGCGCGTTGTTTCGATGGCAGGATATCGGCATGAAGATCGCAATTTTCGCGGGAGATGGAATCGGGCCGGAGATCATGGCTCAGGCGCTCAAGGTGCTGGAAGCATTGCGCAGCGACGGGCTGAAGATCGAGACCGAGCAGGCGCCGGTGGGCGGTGCCGGCTACGACGCGGCCGGGGATCCTCTGCCGCCCGACACGCTGGCGCTGGCGCGCGCGGCGGATGCCATCCTGTTCGGCGCCGTCGGCGGGCCGCAGTACGACACGCTGCCGCGGCCGCAGCGTCCGGAGCAGGGCCTGCTGCGCCTGCGCAAGGAGCTGTCCCTGTTCGCCAATCTGCGCCCGGCGGTGCTCTATCCCGAGCTGGCTTCGGCCTCGACCCTGAAGCCGGAGGTGGTGGCGGGCCTGGACATCATGATCCTGCGCGAGCTCACCGGCGACATCTACTTTGGCCAGCCGCGCGGGCGGCGCGAAACCGAAGGCGAGCGCGAGGGTTTCGACACCATGCGCTATCGCGAGTCGGAGATTCGTCGCATCGCACGCGCCGGCTTCGACATTGCCATGAAGCGCCGCCGCCGGCTGTGCTCGGTGGACAAGGCCAACGTGCTGGATACCAGCATCCTGTGGCGCGAAGTGGTCAACGAGGTGGCCAGGGACTATCCGCAGGTCGAGCTCAGCCACATGTACGTCGACAATGCCGCCATGCAGCTGGTGCGTGCGCCCAAGCAGTTCGACGTGATCGTCACCGGCAACATGTTCGGTGACATCCTGTCGGACGAGGCATCGATGCTGACCGGCTCCATCGGCATGCTGCCTTCGGCTTCGCTGGACGCCAACGGCAAGGGCATGTACGAGCCGATCCACGGTTCCGCTCCGGACATCGCCGGCAAGGGCATGGCCAACCCGCTGGCCATCATCCTTTCCGCCGGCATGATGATGCGCTATACCTTCGACCGTGCCGACATTGCCGATCGCATCGAGGGGGCAGTGCGCCAGGTTCTGCGCCAGGGTTTGCGGACCGGCGATATCTGGCAGGATGGGACGCGCAGGGTCGGGACGGCGGAAATGGGCGATGCCGTGCTCAGCGCCCTGGCTCACAGGTAGGAGAGGCGAAACATGATGCGCGCAGGGTTCATCGGCTGGCGAGGCATGGTGGGATCGGTGCTCGTGCAGCGCATGCTCGAGGAGCGCGATTTCGATCACCTGGAGCCGACCTTCTTCACCACCTCGCAGGCCGGCGGCAAGGGGCCGGACATCGGCCGTGCCGTACCGCCGCTGCAGGATGCACGTGACCTGGGTGCGCTCGCCAGGCACGACGTGCTGGTGTCCTGCCAGGGCGGCGACTACACCAACGAGATCCACCCGCGGCTGCGCGCGGCCGGGTGGAAGGGCCGCTGGATCGATGCCGCCTCGGCGCTGCGCATGCGTGAGGACGCAGTGATCATTCTGGATCCGGTCAACCGACCGGTGATCGATCAGGCATTGGCGCGCGGCGTGAAGGACTACATCGGCGGCAACTGCACGGTGAGCCTGATGCTCATGGCCATGCACGGATTGTTCGAGGCCGGGCTGGTGGAGTGGATCAGCGCCATGACCTACCAGGCGGCCTCCGGCGGCGGTGCCCAGCACATGCGCGAGCTGGTGGCGCAGATGGGCGCAGTGCACGCCAGCACACGCGGACTGCTGCAGGATCCGGCGATGTCCATCCTCGCCATCGACCGCGCGGTGAGCGCCGCCTTGCGCGACGACGGCCTGCCCAGGGAGCACTTCGGCTACGCGCTGGCCGGCAGCCTGCTGCCGTGGATCGACAAGGACCTGGGCAACGGCCAGAGCCGTGAGGAGTGGAAGGCGCAGGCCGAGGGCAACAAGATCCTCGGACACGAGACGCGGCCGATCCCGATGGACGGCATCTGCGTGCGCATCGGCGCCATGCGCTGCCACAGCCAGGCACTCACGGTCAAACTCACGCGTGATGTGCCGCTGGCCGAGGTCGAAACGCTGCTGGCGCAGGCCAATGCCTGGGTCAGGGTGGTACCGAACGAGCGCGAGGCGAGCCTGCGGGAGCTGACGCCTGCGAGCGTCACCGGCACGCTGCAGGTGCCGGTGGGCCGCCTGCGCAAGCTGTCCATGGGCGGCGAGTATCTGAGCGCGGTCACGGTCGGTGATCAGCTGCTATGGGGCGCGGCGGAGCCGCTGCGGCGCATGCTGCGCATCCTGCTCGAGCGCCGCTGAGCGCGGTCCGGTTGCATGCCGAAGCCGGAAGGCGCATGTATGGCGGGTGGTTGCAGCACGTGCTGGCCGGTCTCTTGCTTGATGCCCAGGCGTTTTACATTCGTGCCGGCAATAATGCGATTTTGCCGGCAGGGGCATCGGCGTTCGGTGAAAGACCATTAAAGATGGTCCTGCGTAAGCCGAAGAACAGCGAAGAAAAATGCCGGGTTAGCTGTAAAACCGAGACGGCGGATGAGCTTGCATCCATAACTTCACGATGTTAATTTCCTAAAGAACTCATGGTCATAAAGAAAGGTGGCGCCGTGGGCAAACCAGTCTCCCGCTCTGTGGTGTTGGCGAGCGCTTTGCTCGCGTTATCGTCGGCTGCAGGTGCCGCAGGACTGGGCAGGCTGAATGTGCTGTCCGACCTCGGGCAGCCGCTACGTGCCGAGATCGACGTCGTAGCCGTCGAAAAAGGTGAACTGGACAGTCTCAGTACGCGCCTTGCGTCGATCGAGACTTACGTCCTGAACAATCTGCCGTACCCGGCGCCTTCCCTGGGATTGCAGCTGAGCCTGGAGATGCGCCAGTCGGGACAGCCCTACATCGTCGCCACCACCGCGCAGCCGATCAACGAGCCGTTCGTCGACATCCTGGTCGAGCTGACCTGGAACGGCGGGCGCATTCTGCGCGGCTATACCGCGCTGATCGATCCGCCTGCCTTCGCCGACAGTGATGTGCAGCAGCTCGACGCGCAGCAGCAGAGCGCGGCACCGGAAGTCGCACCGGCACCTTTGGCTGCACCCGAGCCTGAGCTGCAGACACAGCTGGGCAGCGAGCTGACCGAGCCGGTACCCGAGATTTCCGAGCCGGCCACCAGCTATGCGTGGGATCCGGCGCCCACCACTGAAGCCGCCGCTGTCGAAGATGCGCCTGCTGCGGTCGCGCCCGCGCAACCCGCACCGGCTGCCGAACCGGCACCGAGCGCCGCTGCGAGTGACAGTTACGACAAGTACACCGTGCGACGCGGCGACACGCTCGGCAGGATCGCCAGAGAATTCGTGTCCGAGGACGTCTCGCTGGATCAGATGCTGGTGCTGCTGGTGCGCACCAACCCGGATGCTTTCGTCGACGGCAACATGAACCGCCTGAAGGCGGGCAAGGTATTGCAGATCCCGGGCGGGGCGCAGGCAGCCGCCATCGATCCCAGTGAGGCGCGTCGCGAGGTGCGGTTGCAAACCGCGGACTTCAACGCTTATCGCGAGAAGCTGGCGGCTGCGGCAGGTGAAGCCGCGGTCGCATCCGCGGCCGGTCAGTCCGCCTCCGGCAGCCTCACGGCACCGGTGGCCGATGCAGCGCCTGCCGCCGCCGAGCAGCCGAAGGAAGTGGTCAAGCTCTCGGGTGGCGACAGCACGGCCGCAGCCGGTGCCCAAGGTGGTACACGCGCGCTCGAAGAGGAACTGGCGGCGCGCGACAAGACCATCCGGGAGCAGAACGACCGGGTGGCCATGCTCGAGAAGCAGGTCGAGGACATGCGGTCCTTGCTCGCCCTCAGGAGCCAGGGCCTGGCGGAGACGCAGCAGTCCGCGGCCACCTCTGCGCCGGCGGCCGAGGCCGAACCTGTGCCGGCACCGCAACAGGAAGCACCTGCTGCCGAGGCCGCCGCAACGCCGCAGACGACTGCTCCGGCTGCGGAGAAGCCGGCCAAGCCCAAGCGTCCCAAGGTCGTGGCGCCTGCGCCTGCACCCAGCCTGACCGACCGGCTGCTCGACCAGCCTTTGTACCTGGCCGGTGGTGCTGCGGTACTGGGGCTGCTTGGCTTCCTGGGCTTCAAAGCAGCGCGCAAGCGCAAGCAGACGCCGGATGAATCCGCCGAAGTCGATGAGCCGACGGAACAGGCCGGCCCTGGCAATGGCGATGAGATCGCTGCGGAAGCCCCGGCCGCTGCGCCTGCAGCGGTCATGCCCCCGATCAGCGAGGACGTGGATCCGCTGGCGGAAGCGGAGATCTACCTTGCATACGGACGTGACGGCCAGGCCGAGGAGATCCTGAAGGAAGCGCTGAAGACCAATCCGCGCCGCCATGAGGTTCACCTCAAGCTGCTCGAGATCTATGCCAAGCGCAAGGACGTGGCCGCCTTCGACGGCGTTGCCGGCCAGTTGCACACGGCCACTGGCGGTCAGGGTGACGCCTGGCTGAAAGCAGCGCGCATGGGCCATACGCTCGACCCGAAAAACCCGCGTTATGCGCTCGGCGCTCCCTCCGTTGCAGCATCTGCGGCAAGCGCTTCCGGCGCCGCTGCCCTCGACGACCGGCTGGATTTCGACATCGGTCTGGACGAGACAGCAGGCGTGACCAAGACCGACATCGACCTGACGCGTCTGGGCGCAACCGCCGGGACGAGCACGGACGTCGATTTGTCCAATCTGAGCGCAGGCCAGGAAGAGATGAGCAGGCTGGCGCAGTCCACCGCTGCCGGCGTGCCGACTCGCACCCAGCAGAGCCAGGCCCTCGATCTGGATCTGGGCGCTGCCGTGCCGACACAGGAGAAGGCGGTCAGCCTGGACTTCGACTTCGACCTCAATGGCGTTTCCAGCGAAGGTCTGCAACAAGGCACGGCCGAGGGCATGCACACCACGTCCACTACATCCTCGCTCAGGGTCGATGCGCCAGGCAGCATGGAGTTCGATCTGAGCAAGATCTCTCTGGACGAGGGCGCCCTGGACAAGGTCGAGCCGCGCCTGGACGACGTGGTCGCGAATGCCACGGCCGACATCGATCTGTCGAGCATCAGCCTGGATCTGGGTACCGGCAAGCCCGAAGGCGGGAGTGCGGGGCACGACGATCACTGGTACGACGTGCAAACCAAGTTCGACCTGGCGAAGGCCTATCGCGAGATGGGTGACAAGGAAGGCGCGCGCGAAATCCTGCGCGAAGTCATCGCCGAGGGCGACAACGAGCAGCAGGCAGCCGCGCAACGCGTGCTGGAGACGCTGGCGTAAGCGGTTTGGCGCAGCAACGTTTCTGAGGCTAGACTGTAGCCTGCGCAGCGCGGCCCTTCGGGGCCGCGCTGCTTTTGCCCGGCTGCTTTCCGCACCGGGTCGAGTGGATATCCTTTCGACGTGCGCATCGCTCTCGGCATCGAGTACGACGGCAGCCGCTATTGCGGCTGGCAGACGCAGCCATCGGGCTGCGCGGTGCAGGATTGCCTGCAGCGTGCGTTGTCGCAGATCGCCACGGAGCCGATCGAGACGCAGTGCGCAGGACGTACCGACGCCGGCGTGCACGCGCTGGAGCAGGTGGTGCACTTCGATACTTGCGCGCAGCGCCCGCTGAGTGCCTGGGTGCGGGGCGTCAACACGCTCCTGCCGCGCTCGTGCACCGTGCTGTGGGCGCGCGAAGTGCCCGCCGAGTTCCACGCGCGCTTCTGCGCGCGCGGGCGTGCCTACGTCTACGTGCTGCTCAATCGCCGCGAGCGGCCCGGCCTGTTCGCCGAGCACCTCGGCTGGCATCACCATGCTCTCGATCTCGGGCGAATGCGCCAGGCTGCGCAGATCCTGCTGGGCACCCACGACTTCAGCGCCTTTCGTGCAGCCGAATGCCAGGCGCGCTCCCCGGTGAAGACGCTGCAGCGCATCGACATCGAGCGGCGTGGGGACGTGTTCGTCTTTCATCTGCAGGCCGATGCCTTCCTGCAACACATGGTGCGCAACATCGTCGGCTGCCTGGTATACGTGGGCAACGGTACGCGGGCGATCGAATGGCTGGGGCAGGTGCTGGAGGGACGGGATCGATCCCGCGGTGCGCCGACTTTCGCTGCCGGCGGCCTGTATCTGGCCCAGGTCGAATACGATGCACACTGGGGCCTGCCACAGACGGGTGCTGCCGGCGCGCGCATCCTGTCGCGCCTGGCGCCGGCGCTCATGGACGATTGACGTGGCCACCGCGGTCAAGATCTGCGGTATCACCTCGCCCGGGGATGCGCGCATGGCCGCCGAGGCCGGCGCGCACGCCATCGGACTGGTATTCCATCCTGCCAGCGCACGCGTCGTAACCGCCGAGCAGGCGCGTGCCGCCGCGCACGCGCTGCCGCCTTTCGTCACGGCGGTGGGCCTGTTCGTCGATGCGCCCGAGCCCCTGGTGCGCGAGGTGCTGGGCACGGTCCCGCTGCAGCTGCTGCAGTTCCACGGCAACGAAACGCCCGAGTACTGCATGCAGTTCGGTATGCCTTACATCAAGGCGGTGCGGATGATGCCGGGAGTGGATTTGCTACAATGCTCGCGCCGTTTTCAGGGTGCGAAAGGACTGCTTCTCGATGCCTTCGACGCGAAGCAGCACGGCGGCACCGGACAGTCCTTCGACTGGTCGCTGATTCCTCCGAGCCTCCCTCTTCCGATCGTGCTTGCCGGTGGACTTACACCCGAGACGGTCGAACAGGCCGTGCGGCGGGTCAGACCCTGGGCAGTCGACGTGAGCAGCGGGGTGGAGCGCAGCAAGGGCGTCAAGGACGCGGCCAAGGTGGCTGCATTCATTCGAGGAGCACGCGATGCAGATGTATGAGGCCGGGCAGATCTATGATCTGCCGGACAGCAAGGGGCATTTCGGCCCCTACGGCGGCGTGTTCGTCGCCGAAACCCTCATGTACGCGCTCGACGAGCTCAGGCGCGAGTATCTGCGCCTGCGTGACGATGCCGAGTTCCAGCGTGAGTTCCAGTACGAGCTGAAGCATTACGTCGGCCGGCCCAGCCCGGTATATCACGCACGACGCCTGTCGCAGCACCTCGGCGGGGCGCAGATCTGGCTCAAGCGCGAGGACCTCAATCACACCGGCGCGCACAAGATCAACAACACCATCGGACAGTCCCTGGTGGCGAGGCACATGGGCAAGAAGCGCGTGATCGCCGAGACCGGCGCCGGTCAGCACGGCGTGGCCTCCGCCACCGTGGCCGCGCGCTACGGCATGGAATGCGTGGTGTACATGGGCTCGGAGGACGTCAAGCGCCAGGCCAGCAATGTCTATCGCATGAAGCTGCTGGGTGCCACCGTGGTACCGGTGGAGAGTGGATCGAAGACGCTCAAGGACGCGCTCAACGAGGCGATGCGCGATTGGGTGACCAACGTCGAAAGCACCTTCTACATCATCGGCACGGTCGCCGGACCGCATCCTTATCCGATGATGGTGCGCGATTTCAACGCCGTGGTGGGCAAGGAACTGCTGGAGCAGATGCCGGAAGTCATCGGACGTCAGCCGGACGCGATCCTGGCCTGCGTCGGCGGCGGCAGCAACGCCATGGGCGTATTCCACCCTTATATCCAGGAGCGCGGCGTGCGTCTGATCGGCGTGGAGGCGGCCGGAGATGGCATTGCCAGCGGCCATCATGCCGCGACCCTGTGCGCCGGCCGTCCCGGGGTGCTGCACGGCAATCGCACCTACCTGCTGCAGGATGAAGACGGTCAGATCATCGAGACTCACTCCATTTCCGCCGGCCTGGACTATCCGGGCGTGGGTCCGGAGCACGCCTGGCTCAAGGACAGCACGCGCGCCGAGTACGTGGCGGCGACCGATGCGGAAGCGCTGCAGGCCTTCCACACGCTGTGTCGCATGGAGGGCATCATGCCGGCGCTGGAATCCAGCCATGCGCTGGCGCACGCGATGAAGATCGCGCCTGACATGCGCAAGGACCAGGTTCTGGTGGTGAATCTTTCGGGACGCGGCGACAAGGACATGCATACCGTGGCCACGCATTCCGGCATCGAGCTCTGACGCCGATACGCCAGGCCCCTTTCAGCCCGATCACAGCACGCGCGGTCATGTCACGCATACCAGAGACCTTCGAACTGCTCCGGCGCAAAAGCCGCAAAGCCCTGATCCCCTTCATCACCGCCGGTGATCCCACGCTCGCGCACACGGTCCCGCTGATGCATGCCCTGGTGGACGCAGGTGCCGACATCATCGAATTGGGGGTACCGTTCTCCGATCCCATGGCCGATGGGCCCGCGATCCAGCGCTCGAGCGAACGCGCGCTCAAGCAGCACACCACGCTCGAAGGCGTGCTGGAAGCGGTGCGTACGTTCCGCAACGACAATACCGCCACGCCGGTGGTGTTGATGGGCTATGCCAACCCGATCGAAGCAATGGGCGTCGAGCGCTTCGCGCGGGCGGCGGCAGAGGCGGGTGTCGACGGCGTGCTGGTGGTCGACTATCCCCCGGAGGAAGGCAGTGAACTGCTGCAGGCGCTCAAGGCGTGTAGTATCGACAGCATCTATCTGATCGCCCCTACCTCGACGGACAGCAGAATCCGGGAGGTGGCCCAGGCGGCGAGCGGCTACATCTATTACGTGTCCCTCAAGGGGGTGACCGGCGCCGGCCATCTCGATCTGGACGAGGTGGCCCGCAAGCTGCCGCTCATACAATCGCAGATCCGCCTGCCGATCGGAGTCGGATTCGGTATCCGCGATGGAGAAACCGCACGCGCGGTGAGCAAGCTCGCGGATGCGGTGGTCATTGGCAGCAGGCTGGTGCAGGAGATCGAGGCCTCGGCTCCCGCAGCGGCAGTCGACAAAGTGCGGACACTGCTCGGCGGCATCCGCCGGGCCATGGATGAGTAGCGTATTCGATGCCCAACGAGGCGGCAGATGATGACGTCGCAGTCACTGTGGGAGCTGACGTGAGCTGGTTGCAGAAGCTGCTGCCGCCGAAGATCAAGCGCAGCCCCGGCGCGGCGAGGAAGGCCGTACCCGAGGGGCTGTGGGTCAAGTGCGAAGTGTGCGAGGCGGTGTTGTACCGGGCCGATCTCGAAAAGAGCCTCGACGTCTGCCCCAAGTGCTCGCATCACAACCGCGTGACCGCGCGCGAGCGTCTGGACATCACGCTCGATCCGGAAGGACGCTACGAGATCGGTGCCGAGGTGGCGCCGGTGGATTTTCTGAAGTTCGTGGACAGCCGGCGTTACACGGAGCGTCTGGCTGCGGACGCGGCGGAGACCAGCGAAGGCGACGCGCTGGTGGTGATGCAGGGTGCGATCAATAGCGTACCGGCGGTGGTGGCGGCGTTCGAGTTCCGCTTCATGGGCGGCTCCATGGGTTCGGTGGTCGGCGAGAAGTTCGCCCGTGCCGCCACCTACAGCCGGGACAACCGGATGCCGC
>JAHCKU010000009.1 GCA_026125625.1 Burkholderiales bacterium
CCCTGGGGTCTTTAAATATCTATTGTTGGTCGTCTTACATTGCCTGGGGGCCGGCCTCGGCCCCCACGACGAGGTGACCCGTCGCCCCGGTGAAGCCCGCCTCGGAGTGCTTTGATCCGAGGCCGGAGACCGGTTCCAGGCTCGGCCAGCGATGCCCGCTGGCATCTGCGTTACGATGCCGATGATCCGCATTCGAGGTAACGCAAGATGCCAATTTCCCTGCGCGTGTTCGGTGCGCCCGGCCGCTACCTGCAAGGGCCGGGTGCGGTCGAGGCCATGGGTGAATACCTGGCGCGGCTCGGTTCGGGCGCGGCGCTGGTCGCCGACCGCGTCGTGCTGGAGCGCTTCGGCGAGCGCATCCTGTCCGCCTGTGCCGCGGCCGGCGTGCGCTGTGAACGCTGCGAGTTCTCGGGCGAGATCGTGCCCGACGAGATCGAGCGTCTGGTCGCCCTGGTACAGCCGCTGAACGTCGATTTCGTGATCGGCTGTGGCGGCGGCAAGGGCATCGACGCCGGCAAGGGTGTGGCGCACCGTCTCGGCCGGCGCGTGGTCACCATTCCCACGGCGGCATCCAACGATGCGCCCACCAGCAAGAACTACGTTCTGTACGACCACGCGCACCGTCTGCTGCGCGTGGAGCACATGCCCGCCAATCCGGAAATCGTGGTGGTCGACACCCGGCTCATCGTCACCGCGCCGGTGCACATGTTCACCGCCGGCATCGGTGACGCAGTGGCCAAGAAATTCGAGGTCGCGCAGTGCGTGGCTGCCGGTGGCCCGAACATGTTCGGTGCGCACGCCTGTGCTGCAGCCACCGCGCTGGCAGAGCTGTGCTACGAAACGCTGCGGGCACATGCCGTGCAGGCGCTGGCGGACGTGCGCGCGCAGCGCGTGAGCGAGGCGGTCGAGCGCGTGGTCGAAGCCACTGTGCTGCACAGCGGTCTCGGCTTCGAAAGCGGCGGCCTGTCCATCTCGCATGCCATGACGCGCGGACTGAGCGCAGTGCGCGGTGCACGCGATGCGCTGCACGGCCATCAGGTCGCCTACGCGCTGCTGGTGCAGCTTGCGCTGGAAGCGCGCAGCGACGCCTTCATCGACGATCTGCGCCGCTTCTACCGAGCGGTCGAACTGCCCGCCAGTCTGCGCGAGCTGGGCATGGACCGGCCGAGCGACGACGAGCTGCGGCTGATCGCCGAAGGCACCATGACCGCGCCGCACGTGCGCAATTTCCAACGCCCCTTGAGCGCCCCCGACATCGCTGCGGCGATGCGCCGCATCGAGGCGCTGTCTCCGATCACTGCATAGGACTTCCGACATCATGGCCATCATCGAATCCATCAACACGGTGCAGGTACTGGCACCGATCAAGCATCCCCTGCGCACTGCCTCCGGTTTCATCGAGTCGTTTCCGCTGGTGCTCATCGAGGTGCTCACCGACGAGGGTGTAACCGGGCGCGCCTATAGCCCGGTCTATCTTCCTGCCCTGCTGCCGGCGCTGGAGGCCTCGGTGCAATCGCTCGGCCAGCTCATCCAGGGGCGCACGCTGGCGCCGCGCGACGTGCACGCCTTCCTGCTCAAGCGCCTGCGGCTGTGGGGCGTGAAGAACACCTTGTGCACGGCCATGGGCGGCATCGACATGGCTCTGTGGGATGCCTATGCGCGGATGCGCAACGAGCCGCTATACGCCACGCTCGGTGCCACGCCGCGTGCCTTCAAGGCCTACTACAGCGTCGGTCTGTACGACGCCGACAGCGTGGTGGAGATCGCGCAGGAGGCGGTCACCAACGACTATCCCGGACTCAAGATCAAGCTCGGCTTTCCCACCCTGGCCGAGGATCTGGCGGCGGTGCGCGCGGCGAAGAAGGTGCTGGGCCGGCGCGAGCTGATGGTCGACTACAACCAGTCGCTGACTTTCGCCGAGGCCAGGATCCGCTGCCGCGCGCTCGACGGCGAAGGGCTGACCTGGATCGAGGAGCCGATCCCGGCCGATGACTTCGAGGGCTGCGCCGCGCTGGCCGATGCGGTGACCACGCCGATCCAGATCGGCGAGAACTTCAACGGCCCGGAAGACATGCAGCGCGCGCTGCAGGTGCGTGCGATGGACTACGTCATGCCCGACGCACAGTTCATCCGCGGCGTCACCGGCTGGCTGGACGCGGCCACCCTGGCGCAGGGCCGCGGCATGGAGATGTCCTCGCACACTTTCGTCGAAGCCAGCGCGCATCTGCTGTGCGCCACGCCCACCGCGCACTGGCTCGAGCACATGGACGTCGCCGGCATGCTGCTGCGTGATCGCTTCGATCTGGTCAACGGCACGCTCACGCCGCCGTCGCGTCCGGGCCTGGGTCTGGAGTGGGACGAAGAGGCCGTCGAAAAATATCGCGTGCGCTGATCCGTTGGCGCGCACCAACGACAAAGCAAGGAAGAAAACGATGAACGCGCTTTCCCGTATCCGCGAGTTCCACCCGGAGATCACCACCTGGCGTCACGACATCCACGCCCATCCCGAAACCGGCTTCGCCGAAGTGCGCACTGCCGACCTGGTCGCACGCCAGTTGGCCTCGTTCGGAATCGAGGTGCATCGCGGCATCGGGCGCACCGGCGTGGTGGGCGTGCTGCGCAACGGCCCGCATGCGGACGCGCCCGGACGCAGGATCGGGCTGCGCGCGGACATGGATGCGCTGCCGATCCTGGAGGCGAACACCTTCGCGCATCGCTCGCAGCACGAAGGCCGCATGCACGCCTGTGGCCACGACGGTCACACGGCCATGCTGCTGGGCGCGGCCAAGTATCTGGCGCAGACGCGCGGCTTCGACGGCACCGTCAACTTCATCTTCCAGCCGGCGGAAGAGGGTCTGGGCGGAGCACTCGCCATGCTGGAGGACGGACTGTTCGAGCGCTTCGCGTGCGACGCGATCTTCGGCATGCACAACCGGCCCAGGCTGCCACTGGGCAAGTTCGCCGTGCGTTCGGGGCCGATGATGGCCGGTGGCGCCTTCTTCGACATCGACATCACCGGCCTGGGCTGCCATGGTGCGCGTCCGGAGACGGGCATCGATCCGGTCATGGTCGCAGTGCAGATCGCCTCCGCGCTGCAGACCATCGTGTCGCGCAACGTGCGGCCGGTGGACACCGCCGTGCTGTCGATCACGCAGATCCACGCCGGCGATGCCTACAACGTGATTCCCCAGACCGCGCGGTTGTCGGGCACGGCGCGCGCATTCTCGACGCCGGTGATGGAGCTGGTCGGATCGAACATGCAGCGCATCGCCGCAGGTGTGGCACAGGCGATGGGCGCTCAGGCGAGCGTGGACTTCCGCGTCAACTTCGCACCGGTGATCAACGATCCCGAGCAGGCGGAATTCGCCGCATCGGTATGCAATGAGCTGGTCGGCAGCGACAACGTGGTGCGGGATCCTTCGCTGATCATGGCCTCCGAGGATTTCTCCTTCATGCTGGAGAAGGTGCCGGGCTGTTATCTGAACATCGGCAACGGTGATGGCGAAGGCGCGTGCGAGGTGCACAACCCGGCCTACGATTTCAACGATGCGGCGCTGCCGCTGGGGTCGGCGTTCTTCGCGCGTGCGGTGGAGCGCAAGCTGGCTGCCTAGCAGGACGCTCCTCTCTCCCTATCCCTCAAGGGGAGAGGGGGCGGTTGGACTGCGTGCAAACCGATCTCTTTTCCTTTCGTGTGATGAATGCAATCGTCCCCTCCCCCCTTGCGGGGGAGGGATAGGGAGAGGGGGAAGGTGCGACGCGTTTCCCTCTCGCGAGAGGCGAGGGGGTCAGTCGCGGCTACGTTCGTGAATGCGCTCGCGCATCGTGGCGTTTGCAGCCCGTTGTGGGGATTGGGGAAGGCTGTGCAGGAGGACCTGCGCGCCGGTGGCGAGCGCGACTGCGCTGGTACAGGCCACCAGCGCCGCCATCGCCAGGTGGATGAAGCGCTCGTCGTGCACGCTCTGTGCCGCGCCGATCACCAGGGGCAGGCCCAGCAGGACCAATGCCGCAGCGGCGAGCGTGAGTGACGCCGCCAGTCTCCTCTTCATGTCCATTCGCAGTCCCATGATGGTGTATCTGCTTGTTGCTGAAGCGGACGCTAGGACGGCCCTGCTTGGCGTCACCGGCCGTCCGCTTCATGAATGCTCTCCGGCATTCTGCGCGGCCGTCATGCAATGCTCGTGCTAGCTTGTAACTGGCTGTTCTATATGTGATTGATTTCGGCGCAGCGACGCAACTGTAAGATTTACCGACGCGTGCGCGGTGTAGCGGTGCGGAATGGACTGGGTAAACTGGGCGGGCCATGACGATCCACGAAGCCTCTGCCATTCATGCGCCGGCGCAACTGCATGCGCTGAAAGTACGCATGCGCGGCTGGGCCGCCGAGCTCGGCTTCCAGCATCTGGGTGTGAGCGGAATCGACCTGAGTGCAGCCGAGGCGCGCCTGCTGCAATGGCTGGAGCGCGGCTTCCACGGCGAGATGGACTATCTGGCACGGCACGGCACGCGGCGCAGCCGGCCCGGTGAGCTGGTGCCGGGCACGGTGCGGGTGGTGTCACTGCGCATGAATTACCTCTCACCCGATGTGCGTCCGGCGCAGAGCGTATTGGACGATCCCGCCCTGGCCTACGTGTCGCGCTACGCGTTGGGGCGCGACTATCACAAGGTGCTGCGCCGCCGCCTGCAGCAGCTTGCGCAGCGCATGCAGGACGAGATCGGGCCGTTCAGCTACCGTGTGTTCACCGACAGTGCGCCGGTGATGGAAGTCGCGCTTGCGCGCCAGGCGGGCCTGGGCTGGAGCGGCAAGCATACGTTGCTGCTCGATCGTGAAGCCGGCTCCTGTTTCTTCCTCGGCGAGCTGTACACGGATCTGCCGCTGCCGATCGACCAGCCGACGGGCGAGCATTGCGGAACCTGTCGCCGCTGCATCGACGTGTGTCCGACCGCGGCCATCGTCGAGCCCTACGTGCTCGATGCCCGTCGCTGCATCTCCTACCTCACCATCGAGCATCCCGGCAGCATCCCCGAGCCGCTGCGCCCGCTGCTAGGCAATCGCATCTACGGGTGCGACGACTGCCAGCTGGTGTGTCCGTGGAACAAGTTCGCCGGCACCGCGCAGGTCGAAGACTTCGCCGTGCGCAACGGCCTGGACGACGTGTCGCTGGTTGCGCTGTTCGCCTGGAGCGAGGAGGAATTCGAGCAACGCCTGGAAGGCAGCGCCATTCGTCGCATCGGCCACGAACGCTGGCTGCGCAATATCGCCGTCGCGCTCGGCAACGCGCCGCCATCCGAAGCGGCAGGCACGGCGCTGCGGGCGCGCCTCGATCATCCTTCCGCGCTGGTGCGCGAGCACGTCGCCTGGGCGCTGGCGCGACAGACGCGCTGAAGCGCAGGCGCGGATACGACCTATACATACATCCAGGATGGTGTCGCGGCCAGGTGACGCCGCGCAGTACGCTGTTACACAGCGATACAAACCGATGCAATAGCGACATCGGTGGGTAACGGGTGATGCGTAGAGTGCGAACCGTGGCGAATGCGAATCGCGCTGATCCACCAACCGTACCCAAGGAGACTCTCATGAATGCAAAGACCATCGTCTGATCGCTGCCATGGCGCTGCTGCCGGAAACGCCTTCGCCGAAGGCGCGCGGGACGCGACAGCGTCTATACGGCCCCCGGTCCGATCATGACCACGCCGTCGAAGACCGCGGCGGTCGACAACGGCCGTGACAGCGTCTACGCCAGGACGTTTCGCGCGTCGTGCGATCGGCACGAGCCAGCACGCCGACACCGGCGAGCGTCCCGGACGCAGCTGAGCCTTCGGGGTGTGGCTGGGAGGCAGGGGCGGTCCGTGGAATACGGACCGCCCTGTGCTATTGGATTAGGCATACGTGGAAATAACGCTTCGTCGTCACCCCGGCGAAAGCCGGGGTCAAATCTTACGGTGATTCCCGAAGGGATGCTTTCACTTCCTGGATGCCGGCTTGCGCCGGCATGACGAAGGCGTGGATGCCGGCCCCCTATTAACCGTCGGGGGCCGGCCTGCGCCGGCATGACGGGAGAGACGAAGTAAGGGGATGACTCCGCCTCACCCCTTGGTCGTGGTCTTGCGGATTTCCTTCTCGTCCGTCCACTCCAGCAGGCCGTTGCGGATGTTCCACATCTGCAGGTTGAACTTGTAGTAGACGTCCTTGATGTCCTTGGCCTGCTTGACGATGGAGGTGATGTTGCCTTCCAGCCGGTACTGCGCACCGACCATGCGGCCTTTCTCCGCCACCTGCTCGCGGTCGTAGTACTCGTCATCCTGCTGGCGATCGATTTCCTCCCGCTGATTGCTCATGCCTGCGGCATCCACGGCGAAGCGCACCTTGCCGCTCTTCTGCAACTCGGCGCGGATGGAATCGGTGATGGCGCGGGTGTCGATGTACTCGCTGGTCTTGTTCCTGACCTCCTGCACGGTGACGATGGGCAGGTTGTGGGCGGTGACCACGGGTGCATCGAGCAGCGAGCGCGTCATCGCCTCCGCGATCATCTGCAGATCGGTGGAGCCGAACTGATTGGTCACGGTCTCCACGCCGCGCGCATCGCCGTAGCGCACCGTATCCTTGGCGCAGCCGCCGAGCACGAGCGCAGCCAACACGGATACGGCGGCCACGCGGACCAGAGCAACGGATCGGATCATCTTTTTCATCTCCTGCATGCGAACGACGGGCGGGTCAATCCTGACCCATCACGATCAGACGGAAATCGGCGGCCTTCCCGCTCGGTGCGAGCGCGGCGACGACGTTGTTGGACTTCTCGTACATGAGCACGGGCTTCCAGGCTTCCTCCTCGCCCACGCGCATGCCTTCGCGGTCCATCCAGCGGAACTTGTACGCCACGCGCCGGATCTGCCCCGCGTCGTTGTTCAGGTTGGCCTCGATCTTCATGAGATCGCCGCTCATCGTGCAGCGCAGCTCGGTGACGATGACGTTGGTGCGCCGGCCTTCCAGCGTCACCTTGGTCTCGATCAGGTCCTCCATCGAGCCGACCTTGCTGTCGCCGATCGGGCAGCCGAAGGCGAATCCTTCCCTTTCGAATCCCTTCTTGGCCGCACACCCGGCCGCGAGCAACGCGACCAGCACGACCATCATCGTTCGCCTCATGACTTTTCCGTTCTCCATGTATCTATCCTGCATGCTCTGTCCGCGGCGCCAGCAGCGCCTCCCGTGGCAGGGAGGCGGGCAGATGTCCGGGTGCGCGTTGCGTTGCCGGCGCCTCGGGCAGCATCGGAAACAGGTGATCTCCGATCAGGCGCAGACCGATGAACGCGTAGCGGCCCTCGATGTTGACCGCAACGCCGCGTCCCCCGGCCGGCGTGGGCAGCGTGACATGGTGCAATCCCCGCGGCAATTTACCACGCGCGATGAGAACGTTCGCAGGCAGTGAACGCCAGGCGCGCTCGTCGGCGGATTCGGTGGTCATCGAGCCGATCATCAGCGCGATGGCAGCGACGTCGAGCGCTGCGCCGCCGCTGCCGTCACCCCGTCGCCGGCGCAGATCCGCCTGGCGTTGGGCCTGGTACTGGGCGACCGCCTTGCCGGTGGAGCGAATGAAGCCGCGCAGCATGATGCCGGGCATCTCGTCCTGCAGCGCGCGGCGCGCCATGGTGTCGATGCTGGTGACCTCGGCCACCGGCCAGGTCTGCCCGTCCACCTGCAGCGCGGCCGGCAGGAACGGCGCGAGCGGGGTGTGCAGCACCGGGAACGACACCGACACCAGCACCAGCCGGCGGTCGATCGGGATCGGCAGGCTGAACTGGCGTGACACGCGCGCCGGTGCCAGGCCGGTCTCGATCAGGAACAGGACCTCGCTGCTGCCGTCGTCGGGCGCGGCCACACGCTCGTCCAGGCCGGCCAGCGCCTGCTCCAGCAGCGGCGTGTCCGGTCGCAGCTCGATCGCCTGACGATAGCCGGCCGCGGCCAGGCTCGGCTCGCCCAGCGCCTCGTATACGAAGCCGGCGAGGTAGTGGCTGATCGCGCTCTGGTAGCCGTTGCGCAGCGCATTCACTTCCGGGTTGTCGATGGTCTCCACCGGATAGCCGTTGATATCCTTCAGCCCGATGCGCGCGCCCTGCTGTTCGGCCTGCTCGCGGATCCGCTCGTACTCGCGTGCGCGCGCCTGCGCGATCACGGCCTCGCGTTCGTGCGTCTGGCGGATCGCCACGCGTGCGTCGTCCCAGTTGCCGCGCGCCAGGTGATTGAGTGCGATGCGCGTGGTGAGCATGACTTTTTCGTAGTCGTGCCCCTCGTAGGGCAGCAGCTTGTCGTTCAGCGTGTAGGCGGCGAGCGTGCCGCCGAGACGGGCAGGGTTGGTCGCGGCCGCCGTTTCCCAGCCGTTCACCCGCTCAGTGGCGTGCAGCCAGGCGTCGTTGCTCAGGTCGTAACGCGCGCCCAGCCGCTCCAACTCGCCGCGCTCCAGGTAGTAGAGCAGATCCTTGTCGTCGCCGCGGTTGTTACGCTCCAGTGTCCTGATCGCGCCCTCGACGTCGCCCGTACCGGCACGGGTCAGGGTGGCGCGCAGCTCCTCGTCGTAGCCGCGAAACGTGGCACATCCGCTCACCGACACCAGCAGTGCGAGCAGCAGGAGGCGGCGCGTCTGCACGGCGATCCGCCTGCGCGGTGCCGATGCCGCCAGCGGCATTCGTTCGGCGTTGGCGGAAGTCCATGCCGCAGGCGCGAAAGATGGAAAGGGTGGAGAGGACGACAACGATCAAACCAGGCGCTGCGGTTCTGCACGCATTGCAGAGGATCCGATGGACGAGTCCTCGGGCAGCGGCATGCGGCCGAGGGCCGCGCCATTCTACCGTGCAGAGACGGTGATGATCTCCGGCGGTGGCGTGGTCGGTCGGCCGGGCGGCGCTACCGGCGGATCGCCCTGCGGATGGCCCGGATAGGGCGCATCCGGCGGCAGCGGCGGTTTTTCTCCTGGTTCCTCGGCCGGATCGTCATCGGGCAACGGCGGAATCGGCGGCTCGCGATGGGCATGTCGAACGGACATTGTTGTCTGCCTCCGTGGCAATCGCGCCCGTGGGCGCATGTGCGGCCTCCTTTACAAGGTCGCTACGTCGGAAGTCCCGAGGGACGGATCACGATGAATGGTGGCAAGTGGCATCCCCGGCTTCTGCCGTTTTTACAGTCACCTGACGAGCGGTAGTGCCGCGCATAGCACTTCCGGGTCAACGGAAAGTGATTAATTCACAAATAGAACATTAATTGCTGCCTAATTGTGTTTGGGAATTACACCTTGATAGATTGGGAACCGTTCCCTTTACCTATGAAAGGAGTCGACATGAACAATGCTCTCATCCGTGCCGCCGCGCTTGCAGCTGTCCTTGCCTGGCCTTTCGCCGCCTCGAGCGCGGGGCCGTCGAAGACCCAGTTCCCCAAGACCAAGGTTCCTCTCGAGCGCTGCGTGGCGGCCGCGCTCGAGGTGCGCGCCGGCACCATCGTCAAGATGGAGATGAAAATGGAGCGGGGCGAGCCGGTGTACGAATTCGACATCGAATCGCCGGATGGCCGTGCCTGGGACATCGAGTGCAGCGCGCGTACCGGCAAGATCGTGGAAGTGGAGGAGGAAGTCGAATCCCCGTCCGCGCCTGCGTTTGCCGCCAAGATGAAGGTGAGCGAAGCCGAGGCGCGCGAAATCGCGCTGAAGCGTCATGCGGGCGAGATCGTCGAGATCGAATACGAGATCGAATCCGACGGCACTCCGGTGTATGAAATCGACATCCTCACCGCTGAGGGCCGGGAGCGCAAGGTCGAAGTGAGTGCCGTGACCGGTGAGATCGTGGAAGACAACGAGGAGTTCTATCAGATCGGCAAGGAATGACGGCTGTCCCTCGTAGAGCCTGGATGCCGGCCTGCGCCGGCATGACGAAGCAAGTGGAGCCTGGATGCCGGCCTGCACCGGCATGACGAAGGAAATTCGTCACCCCGGCGAAAGCCGGGGTCCAGGTTTTGACGGTGTTTCCTGCCAGGATGCTTTCAGTATCTGGATCCCGGACCTGAGCCAGGCAGGACGGAATTCCTTCCTTCTGCCGGGAATGCCATTCCAATTGTCAAGGAATGATGTCGGGAACGATCTGATGCCGTGATCGCACGCGGTGGCCAGGCTGGAACCGCATATCAACCTCGCTGACCGTGGTGCAAGGCGCTTTCACGAGCTTGGCGCAGCCTTTTTATTCCTTTATTCACTTCTTTTCAGTGATTTCTTCACTCATGACTCGGGTTGTCGTCCCTGTCGGGAAGGCGTGCCCCTCATGCATGCTTCCTGCGCACGACTCGGAGGGTCAATACCTCGAAGCAGGTTGTTTGACGGTCCGCTGTTGAGCGGTTCGATCGGCTGGGGGAAGTTTTCTTTCCCGCCGGCAGAGCGGGCCTTTTCAAAACTGATGAGATGAAAAAACGGGAGACCGAGAAATGAGTCTGATGAAGTTCCTTAAGGACGAAGAGGGGCAGAGCATGGTCGAATACGGCATCACCCTGGGTGCCGTGGCCGCCGTGTCCTACATTGCCGTGGTCATGATGGGTGACCGCGTGGCCGATCTGTACGCGTGGATGGCAAACCACCTGCCGGGCGGCGAAGGCGACGACAACGGGCAAGCCCGCGTCGACTCCGATGGTCTGGTCGGCCTGAACGAAGACGTTGGCTTCAACGATCAGGTCGAGTTCGCGCAGCGTGACCGCGAGAACTTCACCATGTTCGCCACGCTGGGTTCCAACTCGGCGTATGAAGACGACGAAGGCTGGGGCGACGACGATTAATAGTTAGTCGGAGCATGGACGCGGACGGTGCTGCTGCCGTCCGCGGCCTTCGCGCGGCCGCGTAGTTCCCTACGCGGCCGTGCCGCGTTCCCGTTCCATACGTCGTCCATCATGACTTCGATCGCCGATCACGTTTCCCTGCTGCTGCTGGGCGCTGCAATGGTGCTTGCGGTATGCGTCTCGTTTTTCGATTTCCGCGAGCGGCGCATCCCCAACAAGCTGCTCGCCGCCGCGCTGTGCTTCACTTTTGCCGTATACGGCTGGGCCGGCACCATGCTCGGCACCCAGTTCGTGGGCACCGCACTGCTCTTCTCCTTCCGTGGCATGCTGCTGGGCATGATCTGCCTGATACCCGCCTACTTCATCCGCCAGGTCGGTGCCAGCGACGTCAAATTGCTGATGGTGTTCGGTTTCCTGCTCGGTCCCTTCGGCGCCGGTCTGACCCTGCTCACCGGTGCCGTGATCGGCGGGCTGTGGGCGCTGTGGCTGTCCTGGCGCAGCGCCGGTCTGCGGCACGTATTCACCAATCTGCGCATCATGGCGCGCGCTGCCTATCTGTCCGGCTTCAAGGACGTGCACTGGGACCTGCGCAGCGCCGGCGCCGTGACCATGCCTTACGGCGTGGCGCTATCGGCGGGTGCGGTGCTGGTGGCCGGCTGGCAGCTCGCGCTGCGCCTGAGCTAGCAGACGGCAGCGGCAGCGATGTGTGCGCAGGGTGCCCGGCCGATGCGCTCGCCGCTGCGCGCTCGCATGCGCGGCCAGGCGATGGTGGAGTTTGCCATCATCTCCCTCGTGCTGATCCTGCTGATTGCCGGCGGCATCGAGCTGGCCCTGGCCGCATTCGCCGGTCAGCGCTCGTCCAATGCCGCCGAGGCGGCGATCGGGGACTGGGTGTATGCGACGGGGAATGCGGGCTCGTATGGCGTTTATGGCGCAGATTGGGAAATCGTCGACTCGCCATATGTAGACGAGGATCTTGAACCGACCCGTCCGCTGCCGGGACTTGGGGATCACGCTCAGGCGTTCGACCGTCCGGCGTGCGATCCGGACGACGCCAGCACCTATTACGACGGCTTGCCTATAGATTCGGTCAGCGAGGCTGGCAATGCCGTATATCTGTTCAATCCGCGCCCGATCGACCTGACCGATTGCGTCGGTATGGACGGCGAAGATCCCAGTCGTTCACGCAGCGCGGCGCTGATCGACAAGCTGCCGGCGCTCAACCGCGCGCTGTACTCCTCGTATCAACGGCGCTGCGGGGATGCCGACGGCAACGAAGTGACCTGCGGCAATCCCGCAGCGGTTACTCAATATCTGCGCCTGCCCGGCAAGCTCGATCCGTTCACCGACACCGTCGGCGTGGGCGTGCTCGACAGCGATCCGGACTCACCAGGCTTCCAGATGCCGCTCGATCCTTTGCCGCGGCCGACGTTCGAGATCGAGTGTGCGGAAGGTGGTACCACTGCTTTTGAAGAATGTGACAGCCAGGACTTACCTGGAAATCTGTGCTGGCGCGATGACGGTGGTGGCGTATCCACGCCCCTCGCCTGCGAAGTGCGCGTGCGCGTGCGCTACCGCTACGTATTCCACGCGTTCCTGCAATTCCCCTTCGTCTACTGGACCGATCCGCTGCCGCCGGAAGCGCTGGACCAGCTCGATCTCGGCCCCGGCGGCCAGGGTGGCGTGACCGGCAGCGAGGTGGCGCGCGGCAACGTGCGCCGCATGCAGCGCACTTTCCTCGGCTGCTGGGAGACGGTCACCACCGCCCCCACTGCCGGCATGCAAGGCAAACGAACCATGAGAGCGTGCAACTGAGATGGCACTCCAACCGATCACCCTGCGCATGCGCCAACGCCGCCGCCAGCGTCTGCTCATCCTGGCGGCAGCCTTCCTCCTCCTGATCGCCGGTGCGGCCTATTACTGGTACGCGGGCACGCGCTCGGAGCCGCCGCGGCGCGAGCAGCAGCCGCCCGGTACCGTATCGGTTCCGGTCGCCGCCACCAATCTGCCGCTGGGCGAGATGATCCGCCCGCAGGCGCTGCGCAACCGCTACCTGCAGCCGGCGCAGGTTCCGGCCGATGCCATCCTGCGCGCCTCGCAGCTCGCCGGACGGGTGGTGGTGCGGCGCGTGCCGGCCGGTGCCTATTTCCGCCAGGATGACCTGGCGCCGCTTGGCGCACCGGCCAGCCTGTCCGGCCTGGCCAAGCCCGGCATGCGTATCGTGGTGGTGGAAGCCGACCAGATCTCCGCCGTGCCCGGCTACATTCGTCCGGGCGACCGCGTGGACGTGCTGGCGATTTCGTTCGGTGCAGCGGTCAACCCTGCTGCGCTGCGCGCCAACCGCCTGGCGAGCAGTCCCAACACCGTCGAGGGCGGTGGCAGCCAGCCCGGGGATCCGAATGCAGCATCGCGGCGCACCGCGCGTGGCCAGCTGGGGATGATGGGTATGGAGCTGCCGATGGTGGCCAAGCTGGTGGGCGAGGATGCCGAGGTGCTGCAGGCGCCCGCGACACCGCCCGCCCAAGCCAATCCGCGCGTACGCCGGGCCGGCGAGCGCTATCTGGTGCTGCAGATGAAGCCGGACGACGCCCACATCACCACCCTGTCGCTGGCGTCGGGACACAGCCTGCGGCTGGTGTTCCGCCCGTTCAACGAGCGCGAGCGCGTGCGCGTGGAGCAGCCGATCGACGAGTTCACGCACGTCAGCGTCGATGCGCGCCGCGTGGAGGTGATCAACGGCGTCAATCGTCGCTTCGAGCTGACCACGCTGGACTGATCGCGGGCAGCGTCGGCCCTGCGGCACTGGCCATAGGGCGCACCGTCATGACGAACGGTTAACTGCGCTTTCGCGTCCATGGACAGCGCGCTCGCACGAACACGCCTGCTCGCAGCCGCCGAGTCTCCGCTCACGGCGCTGCGCCATCTCCTGTCCCTGCGGCTGCTGGCGCTGTTGTGGCTCCTGCCGCCGTTGCTGCCGCTGGCGCAGCGTCCGGCATTGCATTTCTACCGTGAATGGCTGGCCGGCGTGCTGGTGCTGGCCGCCTGCGCGCTATGGCTGCCGCTGCGTGGCCGTGCGATCACGCTGCCGCGCAGCGCCGTGTTCCTGCTGGTGTTCGCCGTCTATCTGTTGCTGCAGATCCCGCTGGTGCGTGTGCCTTACCACGAGCCCGCCATCGGCTATGCGCTGTATCTGGGCTGGGCAGCCCTGGCGGTGACCACCGCCGCCGGCGTGCGCGAGGTATTCGGTGTCGATGCCGTGATGCGCACCATCTGCTGGGCGGCGCTGGCCAGCGCCGTCCTGGCCGCGCTGATCGGTGCCATGCAGGCATTCGGCGTGCCGGCCTGGCTGGATCTGGTGGTGCTGCAGGACAAGGATTCGCGCGTCAACGGCAACCTGCAGCACGCCGGCTACTTCGCCGACCAGATGCTGCTGGGCGTGGCCGCGGCTGCCTATCTGTACGCCAACCGCTGGCTGCGTACTTCGAGCCTCATTGGTGCGCTGGTGCTGATCGCGCTGGGACTGGCATTGTGCGGATCGCGCCTGACCGTGCTGGCGCTGGTGCTGCTGCCGCTGTCCGTGCTGGTGCTGTGGCTGCGGCAGCGGGAGCCGGGAACACGCCGCCTGCTGGCGGCAAGCGTGATCGCACCGCTTGCTTTCGCCGCCTGGGAGTGGGCCTTGCGTGCGGTGCCGTGGATCGCGTCACACTGGGAGCGCATGTCCACCCTCACGCGTCTGCCGCACAATGCTTCGGGCATGGGCTTGCGCTGGATGCTGTGGGAGAAGGCGCTGGTCATCTTCGCCGATGCGCCCGTGCTGGGCGCCGGAGTGGATGCATTTCCCTGGCAGTACTTCCGTTCCCTGCAGGTGCAGCCGCCGCTGGCCTATACCATCCATTCGCACAACCTGTTCACCGAGGCCCTGGCCTGCTACGGGCTGATCGGCGCCGGCCTGCTCACTGCCATGCTGCTCGCCTTCGGCTGGCAATACCGCGCCAGGCTGCTGACGCTGACGTGGTGGCCGGTATCGGCGATGCTGGGTGTGCTGCTCCTGCGTGCTTTGCTGGATCTGAACCTGTGGTTCGCGCATCAGCTGGCGCTGTTCGCGGTGCTGCTGGGCGTGGCGGACGGCAAGGGCATCACGCTGCGGGCGCGCCATGCGACGATCGCACTCGTCGCGGCCATCGCTGCGGGCACGTTGATGCTGGCGATCACGATTCGCGATTACCGCATGCTGGCCGACATCGGCATCAGGCGCACCACCGCACACGAGATCATTGCCGGGCTGGAGACTGCACGCCGCAATCCATTCTTCACCGCGCTGGTGGATTCGATGCGTGCCGACGCCATGTCGGTAGCCGTCCCGGGTGATCGCGCGCAACTCGCGCTGAACTCGCGTTCCATGAACTGGCGGCCGACGCCGCGCATGGTGTGGCGGCATACTGCGCTACTGGCGGTGAACGGCTATCCGGCTGCGGCGTGCCGCCTGCTCGCGCGTGCCTGGCTCATTTATCCGCGGCACGAGCCGCGTACGCATGCCTGGCTCGTGCGCAATGCGCAGACTCCGGCATTGGCGGTGCTGTTGAGCCAGCTGGATGCGCTCAAGGGCGGCGCCGATGCCGACACGGTGTGTGCGGAATGACCAAGGCTACGGCCGTCGCCCCGGCGGAAGCCGGGGTCCAGGTTTTACGCTGTCCCGTGAACGGATGCTTTCAATTCCTGGATACCGGCTTTCGCCGGTATGACGAGCGACAATGGCGGTTTGCGCCGGTATGACGAGGGACGCTGGCGACTTCTGCCGGTATGATTCAGCGACGATGGCATGCCATCGTCAAGCGGGCAAGTTGGATGGATTCGCCTTCTGCCACTGCGAGCTCGCCGGCCGCGTGCAGCTCCAGCACCGAGCGCGCCTGCCGCACCCACGGCGATACGCGCCACGGCGCCAGGGCGTGCACCACGCGCAACACCTGCAGCTGGCGGTCCAGAAACAGCACGTGCAGCGGGTAGCGCATGAAATGCGTGTGCACCTGCTGGCACGGCTCGATCCATAGCGCGGTGTCTTCCGCCAGCGGTGGATGTCCGATCAGGCCGCGCAGGCGCGTGAAATAGGTGTCGGCCACGAACAGGTGGTGCGCGATCACAACGCCGCGCGTGCGGTTCACCACCTGCATCGGGCTCGTTTTCAAGCGCCGGCTCACATGCGGGCCATGCCGCGCAGGACTTCTTCCAGCACCCGGCCGATGCGCAGCCAGGACGGCATGGCCGCCACCACCAGGATGGCGGGAAAGATGGTGAACAGCATCGGAAACAGCATGCGGATCGGCAGGCGTTCCGCGCGGCGCTGGATCTCGGCCTCGTTGTCGCGAAACAGCGCGCGCGCATGATGGTGCAGCACGCGTCCGATGGAGCCACCGCTGACGTCGGCCTGGATCAGTGCGCTGGTCACGTCCGACACCTCCAGCACGTTGCAGCGCTGTGCCCACAGGCGCAGGGCATCGCTGCGGCGCAGGCCGCGGCGCATCGCCTCGTTCATGACGTTCAGGTCGAAGTACAGCGGATGCGTGAGGTCGGCCTCGCGCAGCACGTAGGCGAGCGCGGAATCGAAACCCTGTCCGCCCTCCATGACCGCGGCCAGCAGCTCCAGTGCGTTGGGCAGCTCGCGCTTGATGCGCCGCGTGCGTGCGTTGTGGCGGCCGCGCAGCAGCCACAGCGTGGCCACCCAGGTGAGGAAGCCGGCAGCCACGGCCACCCCCGCAGCGATGCGCGCCGGTGCACCGCTGGCCAGCGCACCCGCGAAACCGACGCCGCCGCCCATCGCCATGATCAGCAGGCGGCCCTTCCAGGTGTTGAGGAAGCCGGACAGATGATAGAAGAACCAGGCGGAGCCGCGCAGGCCATAGTCGCCGGCGCTCAAGTCCTCGTGCTCTTCCTCCGGCGGTCCCTCCAGGCCGAACAGCAGGCGCTCGCGCAGCGCGTCGCGGCGCATCTCCAGCACCACCCAGCCGGTGGCGCCGAGCAGCAGGAGCAAGGCGGCGGCCAGCACCAGCGTCATGATCGTCAGCTCTCAAGCCGCGCGATGCGGCGCAGCCAGAAGAATCCGAACACCATCAGTGCGCCGGCGATCAGCAGGGCGCGCTGGCCGATGGGATCGGCGAGCATCTCGTGGAACAGGTCGGGGTTGAAGGTGTAGGTGATGAAGCCGATCACGAACGGCAGGGCCATCAGCACGATGGCGGCCAGCCGCGCCTGCGAGGTGAGCGTGAGGATGCGCAGCTCCATGCGCCGGCGGCTCTCGAGCTGGTCGAGCACATAGCCGAGCATGGTGCTCATCTCGCCGCCGGCGTCCCATTTGATGCGCAGCGCCGTGGAAAGCAGGCGGCAGGCCGGGCTGTTCCAGCCCTCGGCCCACTCCCGCCACACCTCCACCGGCGGGGCGCCGATTTCCAGGCGGCGGATCAGTTCGCCCATGGACGGTCCCAGCGGCGCAGGCGCGTTGCGCGCGGCGTTGCGCACCGCAGCCAGCGGTGTGCCGCCGGCGCCCAGGGTGGTGATCATCTGCGTCACGAACGACGGCAACTGCAGCTCCAGCGCGCGTGCACGACGCGTCGCCAGCATCGACAGCGTGATCCAGGTGATGCCCGGCACCACCAGCAGCAGGATGATCGCGAGGTACAGCCGGTCGGTGAGCACGTAGGTGACGGCGAACGCGAGCAGCGTGACCAGCGTCACCACCAGCACGAAGGCGGCCAGGCCCAGCGGCATGCCGATACGCTGCAGACGCTGCTGCAGCCCGCGCGCCAGGGGCGAGCGCGACAGCAGGCGCTGCAGCGCCGCCAGCTGCAGCAGATCGGCGGCATCCTTCCACAGCGAAACGTCCTGCGCCGGTGCGTCGAACACGCCGGCCATCAGGCGCTCGCGCTGGGCATCCAGGCGCGTGATCCACAGATACCAGGCGAACAGTCCCACGGCTGCGGCGGCCAGCAGGAGGAGAATCAGGAGGCCCACGCTCAGGCCCCGCGGAACAGTTCCGGGTCGAGCGCCACGTCGCGCTCGTAGAAGCGCTCGGCGTGCGCGCTGACGATGCCGGTCGGGCGCGTGAGCAGCTGCCCGCCTTCGCGGCGCGTGACGAACAGGTCCTGCATCAGCACCACGCCGTTGTCGGTGCCGGTGATCTCGGTGATGAAGGCCACGCGCCGCTGGCCGCCCTCGTAGCGGTTGAGGTGCACGATGAGCTGGATGGCCGAGGCGATCTGCTCGCGCAGCACGCGCTGCGGCAGATCGACGTCGGCCATGAGCATCATGGTCTCCAGGCGCGACAGGGTGTCGCGCGGCGAGTTCGAGTGCAGGGTGGTGAGGCTGCCGTCGTGGCCGGTGTTCATCGCCTGCAGCATGTCCAGCGCCTCGGCGCCGCGCGCCTCGCCGACGATGATGCGATCCGGACGCATGCGCAAGGCATTGCGCACCAGATCGCGGATGGACACGTTGCCCTTGCCCTCGGTGTTGGCCGGCCGCCCCTCCATCCGCACCAGATGGCGATGGTGCAGGATCAGCTCGGCGGTGTCCTCGATGGTCAGCACCCGCTCGTCCTCGCCGATGAAATGCGACAGGCAATTGAGCATGGTGGTCTTGCCCGAGCCGGTGGCACCGCTGACCACGATGTTGAGCTTGGCCTCGACCGCGGCGCGCAGGAATTCGGCGGCGCGCGGCGGCACGGAGCCGCGCTCGACCAGCTCCTCCAGGCGCAGGATGTCGCGCATGAAGCGCCGGATCGAAACCACCGGGCCGTCGATCGCCAGCGGCGGGATGATCACGTTCACGCGGCTGCCGTCGGGCAGACGCGCATCGGCCATGGGCGAGCCTTCGTCGACGCGCCGTCCCACGCGCGAGAGGATGCGCTCGATGGTGAGCATGAGATGCTCGTTGTCGTGGAAGCGTACGTCGGTGGCTTCGAGCACGCCGTGACGTTCCACGTACACCAAATGCGGCCCGTTCACGAGGATGTCGGCCACGGTGGCATCGGCCATCAGCGGCGCCAGCGGTCCGAGGCCGATCAGCTCGTAGATGAGATCGCTGCGCAGACGCAGCCGCTCGATGCGCGACAGCGGAATGGCCTCGGCATCGAGCGTGACGGCGAGATAGTCGTCCACCGCCACTTCGATCTGACCCAGGCTGGCGTTGGCCACCGCCTGCGGGTTGAGCACGTCCACCAGTGCCCGATGCAGGCGCTGACGCACCTGGTCGTAGCCGGTGGAAGATGCCTGCACCGGATCTTCGCGCAGCAGCCGCCCTTCCATGGCCGGCTTGGCGAGCGAGCGCATGCGCTCGGCGATGAGGCTGGTGTGCTGATGCTGCGAGCGCCGCAGGTTGTCGCGTAGCGCTACGCCGGGATCCTGCGGAGTGCGCTCCTGCGCCATGTCAGATGCGTCCGAGCAGCAGCCGCCTTCCGCGGTCGAACCAGCCGTCGCGCGCCCGCAGGCTCACCACCTCGCCGGTGAGGCGCGCCGCCAGCAGGCGGAAGCCGTCCGCCAGACGCTGGTTGGGAAAGGCGTCGATCACCGTCTTGCCGTTGTTGGCGGCGATGGTGGCGTGCACGTCGTAGGGCAGCACCATCTCCACCGGCCAGTCGAGCGTCTCTGCCACCAGGTCGGGCGGGACGTTGCCGCGAAAGCGCGTGTAGCGGTTGATGACCACCGTGATGCGGCTCTCGCTGTAGCCGGCCTGGCGCAGCATCTGCAGGTTGTGACGGGCGCTGCGGATCGCCGGCACCACGGCCTCGGTGACCAGCAGGATGTGATCGGCCAGGTCCATCATCGCCAGGTTGAGACTGGACAGGATGGGGAAGGTATCGACCAGGGTGAAGTCGTAGGTGCCATTGGCCACCAGCAGGATCTTGGACAGCTGGTCCTCCTGGAAGTCCAGCTCGAGCGGATTGTCGGAGCTGTGCGCGAGCACCGACAGGCCGGACGAATGCTCGGTCATGAAGCCGCGCAGCATCTCGGGATCGATGCGCCGGTACTCGGCGACGGCGTCGCGCAGCCAGTGCTCGGGACGCAGATCGAGCATGGCGGCGACATTGGGCGACTGCGTGTTGGCGTCCACCAGTGCGACGTGACCGGCACCCAGCGCCTGCACCAGCGCGTGCGCGGTGTTCACCGTGATGGTGGTCTTGCCCACGCCGCCCTTGCTGCTGTAGGTGACGATCAACCGGCCCTGGCGGCGCGCGGGTCCGCCGCCCTCGCTCTGCAGGCGCACGGCCTTGCGCAGGATCTGATGCACCTCGTCGTCCTGCACCGGCTGCGCCAGCACCTCCTGTGCACCGGCGCGGATCGCGCGCGTGATGAGGTCGGGTGCGATCTTGTCCACGCTGGCTGCGACCAGCCGTCCTTTCACCTCGGCCAGCTGTTCGATCGCCAGCAGGCCGGCTTCGACGTTGCGGGTGAGATCGAGGAAGATGGTTTCGGCTTCGATCTGGTGGGCCAGCTCGAGGCCTTGTCCCACGGTGTCGGCCAGGCGCAGGCTGACCACTGCCTCGGTGAAGCGCAGGCAGGCCGACTGCACCTGCTGGCGAAAAGTCTCGTGAGCGCTGATGACCAGGACGCGCAAGGGCGGCTCCTCGGTGTTCAGGGCGTCGGCAGGGAGTAGGACGGCCAGCCGCCGGCGCGCATGCGCCGGGTTTCCTGCTCGCGCACCAGGTCGATGAGGCGGGTGTAAGCCAGCCCACTGCTCCCCGGCCGATACAGCTGCGCGTCCTCGCTGCGCAGATAGTAGATGTCGCTGCGCCGCAGGCCGTAGCTGTCGCCGCGCTGGATCGAGGTGGTGACCATCAGCTCGTGGCGTGGTGCGCGCCAATCCGAGATCTCGGAGGCATCCGTCACCGCCAGTTCCGGCGGCAGGTTGCCGTCGGTGGCGTACAGCGGATAGTCGGTGCGCCGCCCGTCGCCGAACTCGACCAGCTGGATCGTGTAGCGGATGGCGGTGCCGGCTGCAGGCGGTATGGCGATGCGCAATCCCGCGTTGTGCAGCTCGGTGATCAGCAATTCATGGAAAGCCTGGCTGAAGTCGCTGGTCTGCTGTGACGGCACCAGCGTGAACGACGCCGTCATGCCGCCTGGTTCGCTCTCCACCATCTGCCGGGTGGCGAGCGCGATCGATGCGGCCATCAGCCGCCAGTGGTGCACCGCCTGCACCTCACGCTGCAGGCTGGTGGGATGATTGGCCGGCAGCGGGATGGGCGAATAGCGTTGCGGCGCACTGCAGGCGGCTGCCGTCGACAGCACCAGCGCGGCAGCGAAGAGGCGGGATCTGCAGCGGCTATTCATCTTCTTCACCATCCGGGCTTGCGGTTGCGGAAGCGCTGCCGTCCAGCCTGGCCTGCAATCGTGTGATCGCCTGCTGGGCACCGCGCTGCTGATCGGCCGGCGCCAGCGCGGCGGCCTTGCGCATGGAGGCCAGGGCCCTGGCCCATTGGCCGTTCGATTCCAGCACGCGCGCGAGCACGCGATGCGCCTGCCAGCTGTTGGGTGCGAGCTGCACCGCGAGCCGTGCGTGGCGTGCCGCGTCCGATGCCTTGCCGGCGCGCGAGTAGGCGAGGGCGAGATCGCCGTGCGCGCGTGCCTGCTCGGGATCGAAGAACACCACCTTGCGGTAGGCCTCGACCGCCTGCGGATAGCGGCCGAGCTGCATCTGACAGTCGCCCAGCGCACGATAGCTCTTGCGTACCTCCTGGGATCCGCCTTCGGCGGCTTCGAGCTTCGGCAGATCCTGTTCCGCTGCGGGCACGATCTGCTGGCAGATGCTGCGGCCGGCTGTGCCGGCGTCTGCGGCGCGCTGCAACGTG
>JAHCKU010000090.1 GCA_026125625.1 Burkholderiales bacterium
AACATCCGGCAGACGGCATCGACCTGATGGCCGGGCCCTGGGTGGTGCGCGAACGCCTCGCCACCCAGGCCGACGGCCGGCCGCTGCGCCTGCGCACCTACTTTCCCGCCGCGCTCGACGGCGAGGCCGGGCTGGCCGAGGCCTACCTCGCCGACAGCCAGCGCTACATCGAGCGCTACTCGGCACAGATCGGCGCCTACCCCTTCACCGAGTTCTCGGTGGTGGCGAGCCCGCTGCCGACCGGCTTCGGCATGCCCACGCTGACCTACATCGGCGAGCAGGTGCTGCGCCTGCCCTTCATCCGCGCGAGCTCGCTCGGCCACGAGGTGCTGCACAACTGGTGGGGCAACGGCGTGCTGGTCGACTACGCGCGTGGCAACTGGTCGGAGGGGCTGACCACCTTCATGGCCGACTACGCCTACAAGGAGGCCGAAAGCAGCGAGGCCGCGCGTGCCATGCGGCTGGAATGGCTGCGCGACTTCTCGGCCGTACCGACCGAGCAGGACACGCCACTGCGCACGTTCACCTCGCGTACGCACGGCACCTCGCAGGTGGTCGGCTATCACAAGGCGGCGTTCATGTTCTTCATGCTGCGCGAGGAGATCGGCGAGCCGGCGTTCGAGCAGGGTCTGCGCGCATTCTGGCAGGCGCATCGCTTCAGCCAGGCCGGCTGGGACGATTTGCGCGCGGCGTTCGAAAACGCATCCGGACACGCGCTGAGCGGCTTCTTCCGGCAATGGCTGGAGCGCAACGGAGCCCCGCGCGTGCGTATCGAACGCGCGCGGCAGGCAGGCAAGACCCTGCATGTCACGCTCGTGCAGGAGGCACCGGTCTATGCGCTCGCCGTGCCGGTGCGCCTCGAGAGCGCGGCTGGGGCGGGACAGGCGCTGCTGCGCATGACGGAGACACGGCAAACCTTCGTGCTGCCTGCGCCGTCTGCGGTGCAGGCGGTCGTGCTCGACCCCGATTCACGGGTGTTTCGCCTGCTGCCCGCATCGGAACTACCGCCGATCCTGCGCAATATCATGCTCGACCCGTCCACGCGGCTGCACGTAGCTTCCGAGGATCCTGCGTTTCGTGAAGCAGCGCAGGAACTCGCGCAGGCCTTTCTCGATCATCTGCCGGCAGGAACCGATGCCCCTGACGGAGCCGGGCCGTTGCTGATCATTGCCCCGAACGCCGTTGCCGACACTGTGCTGGCGCGGCTGCACCTGCCTCCGCGTCCAACCGGGATGCCTGCGTCCGGCACGGCCCAGGTGTGGGCGACCAGGGCCACGAACGGCACCACCGCGGTGGTGATAACCGCGCACGACGACCAGGCAGTGTCGGCGCTGCAGCGGGGTCTCCCGCACTACGGTGGGCAAAGCTGGCTGGTATTCGACGGCGCACGCGTCAGCGCGCGGGGCATCTGGCCGGTGCAAGCGCAGCGGGTGAAGGTGTCACGGTAGGATGGCGTCATTGCTGTGAGAAGCCAGCACCCTTGTGCTTGCTCCTCGCCCCGGCGAAGCCGGAGGCCCAGGCCTTACAGTGGCCCCTTGAAGGGATGTTCTCACTACCTGGATCCCGGCCTTCGCCGGAATGACGATAGTTGCGCCGTCGCCCCGGCGAAGGCCGGGGCCCAGGCCTTACAGTAGCCCCTTGAGAGGATGCTTCCACTACCTGGATGCCGGCTTCCGCCGGCATGACGAAGGTGGTGGCTTTCGCCGGCATGACGATGTTCTCAACTGCGCGCCAGGAAACTGGTCAGCGCGTGATCGAATGCCTCCGGCTGCTCGAGATTCGACAGGTGCGACGCGTTCGGAATGATCACCAGTTCCGAGTTGGGCGCGGCCTCGTGAATCTCCCGGGACATCGCCACCGGTGTGCCGACGTCCTGCTCGCCGACGATGACCTGGATCGGACAAGCAATTTCCCTGAGCCGCGCGGTGAGGTCGATCTGCGGGATCGCATGACAGCAGCCGATGAATCCGGCCGGCGGCGTGCTGCGGATCATGTGCGCGACGCGCTCCACCACCGGGCCGCGCTGCGCCAGGAAGGGCTCGGTGAACCAGCGCTTGAGCGTCGGCTCGACCACCGGCTCCATACCCTGCTCGGTGACCAGCCTGATGCGTTCCGTCCACACCCCGCGCAGCTCGGCCGGATAACGGCTGGTGGTGTCGCACAGCACCAGGCTGCGCAGCACCCCCGGATACTTGAGGGCGAAAGTCATGCCGATCATGCCGCCCATGGACAGTCCGACGAAATGCGGCTGTCTCGCGCCGACGGCGCCCAGCAGCCCGTGCAGGTCATCGGCCAGCTGCTCCAGGGTGTAGGCGGCGGCCGGCGCATCGCTGCCGCCGTGCCCGCGGGTGTCGAAGCGCAGCACCTTGTAGCGCGCAGCCAGCGTCCGCGCCTGCTCGTCCCACATGTGCAGGTCGCATGCCAGCGAGTGGCTCATCACCACCCATGGCCCATCGCCCTCGATCTCGTAGTTGATGCCGATGCCGTTGCACACGCTCTTCATGTTCACTCCTCGATCCGCTGTTCTGTAGACGGCGACCGGTCGAGTATAGCTTGACCGCCTGCCGGCTTCGTACCATCCTTCGGTTCACTACAGAATCGGAAATGGAGGAGAGCAAGATGAGACTGGTGCAATGGCAGGATGCCGGCGGCGCGCGCAAGGTCGGCGTGGCGAGCGATGACGGGCGTGTCCTGCAGACGCTGCAGGGCGCGGATTCAGTCTATCGGCTCGCCCTGCAAGCCATTCGCGAACGGCAGAGCCTGGATGCCCTCGTGCGCAGCCGCCTCTCGCCCGAAACCACGTCTTATGACGAAGTGATCACCGAGCGCCGGCTGCTGCCTCCGCTCGATCATCCCGATGCCGCACGCTGGCTGATCACCGGAACCGGCCTGTCCCACCTGGGCAGCGCAGCGGCCCGCGATGCGATGCATGTCAAGCTGCAGCAGGACGAAGCGCAGCTCACCGACTCCATGAAGATGTTCAAGTGGGGCATGGAGGGCGGCAAGCCGCAAGCCGGTCGCATCGGCGTGCAGCCGGAATGGTTCTACAAGGGCGATGGCCGCTGCGTGGTGCCCCCCGAGCAGCCGCTCGAACTGCCCGCCTATGCGCTCGACGGCGGCGACGAAGTCGAAGTGGTGGGGTTGTACGTCATCGGCGACGACGGCACACCGTGGCGCGTGGGCTTCGCGCTGGGCAACGAGTATGCGGACCACGTCATGGAGCGGCAGAACTACCTCTATCTGGCGCACTCGAAGCTGCGTCAGTGCGCATACGGACCTGAACTGCTGTTGGGCGCGCTGCCTGTCAACGTGACCGGCAGTGCACGCCTCGCGCGCAACGGCGAGGCGATCTGGAGCGAGAGCTGGCTCTCCGGCGACACCAACATGGCACACTCGATCGCCAATCTCGAGCACCATCATTTCAAATACGCCGATTTTCGGCGGCCGGGCGACGTGCACGTGCACTTCTTCGGCGCCGCCACCGGCAGCTTCACCAAGAACGTGAAGGCGCAGGTTGGCGACGTGTTCGAGATCGAATCACCGGCCTTCGGCCGGCCGCTGCGCAATCCGCTGGGACCTGCCCGCCAGGGCGACGAGCTGGTCGAGGTACGGATGCTGTGAGCATCAGCGCAGTTGTATGGAAAAGAGCGTGTCCCCGCGCAGTATGGTGAGGACGATCGGACGTGCCGCTCCTTTCAATGCCGCAAGCAGCTCCTCGACCGAGCGCACCTTGCGCCGGTTGACGCCGGCGATGACGTCGCCGTTGCGCAAGCCGTGATTCCAGGCGGGACTGTTGCGATCCACGCGCACTACCACCACGCCCTGCTGCCTGCCACCACGCTCGAGATTGCCGACCGCCGCCCCGACCAGCTCCGGCACGGCCTGCGCCATGCGCGCCACACCGGCCTGAACGCTCTCGATGCGCGCCCTCATTACGTGCACCTCGCGACCGCGCTGGATCTTCAGCTCCAACTCTTCATCCACCGGCGTCAGGCCGACCTGATTGCGCAGGTCGGCCGAGCTGCGCACGCGCCGGCCATTGACGTGGGTCACCACGTCACCGCGCCTGAGCCCGGCACGCTCGGCCGGCGAGTCGGGTGCGACATCCACGATCACCACCCCATCGCTGCTTGCCAGATCCATGGCCTGCGCCAGCTCGGGCGTCACGTCCTGGCTGGTGGCGCCGAAGCGCCCGCGCCGCACTTCGCCGTACTTGATGAGCTGCACCATCACCGCCCGCGCCATGTTGCTGGGTACGGCGAAGCCGATGCCGACATTACCGCCCGCCGGTCCGATGATGGCAGTGTTGATGCCGGCCAGCTCGCCTTTGAGATTGACCAGCGCCCCGCCGGAGTTGCCGGGGTTGATGGCAGCATCGGTCTGCACGAAATCCTCGTAGCCCTCGATGCTGAGCCCGCTGCGCCCAAGCGCACTGATGATGCCCGATGTCACCGTCTGGCCGAGACCGAACGGGTTGCCTAGTGCAAGCACGAAATCGCCTACGCGCAGCGCCTCGGAATCGCCGAAGGGCAGCGCCTTGAGGCGCTCGTTCGGGATCTTCAGCAGGGCGATGTCGGTGCCGGCATCGCTGCCCACGATCTTCGCCTGCAGCTGGCGCCGGTCCTTCAACGTCACCACCACTTCGCGCGCGCCGCGGATCACGTGGTGATTGGTGAGCACGTAGCCCTGGGTGGCATCCACGATCACGCCCGAGCCGGCCGACAGGCGCGGCTCGGGCCGGTCGGGCAGGCCGAAGAAGCGGCGGAAGAACGGATCCTGCAGCAGCGGATTCTCTTCCTCCGGTGATGCCGACATCACCGAAATGTTGACCACCGCAGGCGTGACCTCGTCGATCAGCGGCGCGAGCGTGGGAATCCTGCCGTCCGGAAACACCGGCAGCGCGCCGGCCCCGGCAGCGGCGGGCAGGACGAACGCGGCCAGCGCAATCCAGATTCGAAGCAGCAGTATCGAGGCGTGCATGGCAAACCACGGCAAATATCGATGGACGGACGCGATTGTAGAGTGCCGTCGCGCAACGGTTAAGTAGGCGCTTTCAAGATATGCGGCGCGGAAAGGCTGGGAAGCTGCGCAGGCCCGGGTAGCAGGCGAATCGGCACGTGTTAGCATCGGCTTGACCCGATCACGACATTCCGGAGGAGAGAGATGATCCACGAGCTGCGCATCTATCACTGCATGCCCGGGCGCCTGCCCGATCTGAACAAGCGCTTCGAGACCATCACGCTCGGCATCTGGGAACGTCACGGCATCCGCCAGGCCGGCTTCTGGACCGTGCTCATCGGCCCCAACAATCAAAGCCTGTACTACCTGCTGGAGTGGAACAGCATGGCCGAGCGTGAGCAGAAGTGGACGGCCTTCACCGCCGATCCCGAATGGATCGCCAAGCGCGCGGAGACGGAGCGCAACGGACAGATCGTGGAGCGCATAGAGAACATGTTCCTGGCACCCACGGCGTATTCAAAGGTGAAGTGATCCCCACTGCAGCGGACGGTCGGTCGGTCAGCGCCGCTTCTCCACCGTCCGCAGCGCCGCTCCGCCGCCGGCCAGCGGCACCCGTTGCCCGGTATCGCGCACCTCCGCGCCTGATTCGATGCTCAGCACCCACAGGTTGCGCTCGGCCATGCTCTGCACCACCAGGGTCCGGCTGTCGGCGGAGAAGGCTGCGCCCTGCGGCCAGGGGCCGACGTTGGCGCTGGACAGATGCTGCAGCCGATCGCGCGCGATGCGATAGAGCGTCACGCGCCCGTTTGGCGAATGGAACGGCGAGCTGTCCGGCTTGTTGCTGCCGTTCATGGTCACCACCGCCAGCAACTTGCCGTCCGGAGACAGGGCGATGCCTTCCGGTGTCTGGCCCACGCTGTAGGTCTCGACCACGCGCAGCGGCTGCAACGTGAGATCGATCAGGCTGATGGTGTCGCTGTCGCCGCGCGCATAGCCGAGATTGGCGACGATCGCCAGACGGCTGTCTTCGGTGATGACGGCGCCGTAGGGTTTGAGGCCGGCGCCGAAATCGCGATGGGTATAGGTGACCTGGTCACCACTGATCGACAGCACCGAGATCGCATGATCGCCGTCGCGCGTGACCAGCCCCAGGCGCCCGTCGGGCGAGACCGCCACGTGCGCCACGCCCGATTCCGGCGTGCCGATGGTGATGGTATCGATCTTCGAAACGCCGGTGCCCTGGATACGGAACACCGACACCGTGCCTTCGTAGCGGTTGGCCACCAGGGCCAAGCGGCCGTCGCGGGTGATGGAGAGCCCTGAGGCACCCGCACCGGCCTCCAGTTCCGCGATCACCTTGGGCGGATTGGCCTTGAGATCGATCACGGTCAGCCGGTTATCCGGAATCAGGCGCGTGGGATCGGCTTGATCGATCTTCGCCGCCGAGGTCACCAGGAGCAGCCCTTCGTCCGGGGTGATCGCCACCGAAGTCGGCGGCCCGATGACGCTGGTGTGCGCTTCGATCTGGCGCAGCACGCTCGGCGGACGGGTGGCCAGATCGATGAGCGTGACGGTGTCGGGCGCGGGCTGCTGCACCACGGCCGGTGCGCCGTTATGCAGGATCAGCTTGTTGTCGTTGGCAGAAACCGCGAGTTGTGCGCCGGCCGGTGCGCACCACCACAGCGTGCATGCGATTGCGGGAAGCAGCCGCTGCCACGGCCCGCGCGGACCGTGGCCCTGCATCGTGCCCTGCACCGCTCAGACCACTTCGAACAGGCCGGCTGCTCCCATGCCGCCACCGATGCACATGGTCACCACCACGTGCTTCACGCCGCGACGCTTGCCCTCGATCAGCGCATGGCCGATCAGGCGGCTACCGGTCATGCCATACGGATGGCCGACGGCGATCGAGCCGCCGTTGACGTTGAGCCGCTCGTCCGGGATGCCGAGCTTGTCACGGCAATACAGCACCTGCACGGCGAAAGCCTCGTTCAGCTCCCACAAGCCGATGTCTTGCACCTTCAGGCCGGTGCGCGCCAACAGCTTGGGTATCGCGAACACCGGACCGATGCCCATCTCGTCAGGCTCGCACCCGGCCACCGCGAAGCCGCGGAACACGCCCATCGGTCGCAGGCCTTTCGCCGCTGCCACCTTGTCGCTCATCACCACCTGCGCGGACGCGCCGTCGGAGAACTGGCTGGCGTTGCCCGCCGCGATCACGCCGCCTTCGATGGCGGGCTTGATGTTGGCCACGCCTTCGTATGTGGTATCCGCGCGGATGCCCTCGTCAGCGGAGGCGGTGACCGTCTTGATGGTCTCCGCACCGGTGTTCTTGTCCACCACTTTCATGGTGGTGGCGAGCGGCACGATCTCGTCGTCGAACTTGCCCTCTGCACGCGCCTTGGCGGCGCGCTGCTGGCTGCGCGCGCCGTAGCGGTCCTGCGCTTCGCGTGAAATCTTGTAGCGCTGCGCCACCGTTTCGGCGGTCTGCAGCATCGACCAGTAGATCTGCGGCTTGTTCTCGAGCAGCCAGTCCTCCTGGAACATGTGCTTGTTCATCTCGTTCTGCACGCACGAGATCGATTCCACGCCACCGGCCACGAAGATCTCGCCTTCGCCGGCCATGATGCGCTGGGCGGCCAGTGCCACGGTCTGCAATCCGGAAGAGCAGAAGCGATTCACCGTCATCCCCGACACGCTGACCGGCATGCCGGCGCGAAGCGCGATCTGGCGCGCGATGTTCCAGCCGGTCGCACCCTCCGGATTGGCGCAGCCCATGATCACGTCCTCGACCTCCGCCGGATCGAGCCGCGCGCGCTCCAGCGCATGCTTCACGACATGGCCGCCCATGGTCGCGCCATGCGTCATGTTGAACGCGCCTTTCCACGATTTGCACAACGGCGTGCGCGCGGTGGATACGATTACTGCGTCGGCCATGATTAGCTCCTCTCTCTTCTGCCAGGGGTTACCGGCACATTATCTCAGCAAATGCAGCATGCTTCGCCGTCACCGCCACGCCGCCCACAGCATGGCGAGGCCGGATACGAGCATCAGTGCGTCCATGAGCAGACGGAAGCGCTCGGGAGGCATCTTCAGCACGAAGCGCTTGGCAATGAACGATCCGGCCATCAGCGACGCACCGATCATCAGGCCCTGACCGATCACCCTCCACGGCAAGGCGCCGAAGGTGCGGAACACTACCGCCTTGCTCAGGTAGACCGCGAGTGATCCGGCGGCCTCGGTGGCCAGGAAGGCGCCCTTGACCAGACCGAAGGCGAGGAACAGCGGTGCGGTAATCGGCCCGGTGGTCACCACCAGGCCGGTGAGGAAGCCGATCGGAATACCGATGACGGCCAGGTGCCAGCGTGCGAGCCGCAGCCGCCGGCTCGCGAGCCAGCGCCGTACGAAGATCATGGCGATGAAGAAGACGCCAAGCGTGGTCTCGATCAGCCGCGGCGGCAACACCAGCAGAGTACGCGCGCCGATCGCCGCAGCCGGCGCTGCAGTCAGCGCATAGGCGGCGCCAGCGGGCCAGTCCACTTCGCGCCACCACACCAGGATGCGTGACAGGTTGGCCATGACCGCGCTGATGGCCATGATCGGCACCGCCTGCAGCGGCCCGAACAGCAGCTCAGCACCGGCATCAGCATGATCGAGGAGCCGAAGCCGACGATGCCGCTGAGAGTGCCGGCAGCCAGGCCGATGGCAAGGACGAGGATCAGGTCCACCTGGCATCAAGGGCTGGCCGCACCCAGCCCCCAGCCGCCTCGTCAGGCGTTGAACCTTCCGCCTTCCTTTGCCAGGCGCTCGAGCAGCGGCGAGGGGGTCCAGAACTCGCCGTGCTGTGCGTGGAAGCGCTGCACCGTCTGGTACACCTGTTCCAGGCCGACGGTATCGGCATGGAACATCGGACCGCCGCGGTAGCGCGGGAAGCCGTAGCCGTAGACGTAGACGATGTCGATGTCGGAGGCACGCAGCGCAATGCCCTCCTCGAGAATGTCTGCGCCGGCATTTACCAGCGCGTACATGCAGCGCTCCAGGATTTCCTGGTCGCTGATCTCGCGCCGGGTAATCCCGGCTTCGGCCGAGGCCTTGACGATGAGTGCTTCGATTTCCGGATCCGGGATCGGTGTGCGGTTGCCGGGCTCATAGCGATACCAGCCGGCGCCGGTCTTCTGGCCCTTGCGGCCCATCCCGACCAGCCGGTCGTGCAGGGCGGTGGCGCGCGGCTCGTAATGCGACGGGTCCAGCTTGCGGCGCATGGAATAGCCGATGTCCAGCCCGGCCATGTCGGCCCTGGCGAAGGGGCCCATCGGCATGCCGAAATCGTAGAGCGCGGCGTCAATGTCCTGCGGGCTGGCGCCCTCGATGGCCAGCAGGCCCGCCTCGCGGCCATAGCCGGACAGCATGCGGTTGCCAATGAAGCCGTGGCCGACGCGGGCGACCACCGGCGTTTTGCCGA
>JAHCKU010000091.1 GCA_026125625.1 Burkholderiales bacterium
TGGCAGCTGCCGCTGTGGCAGTAAAGATCAGGGCGTATCATTTTCCAGCAGCCGTCTTCACCGTGGTCTACTTGCTGTTCGCTGCGCGCGAAGCTGATCTGCACAAGGCATTCACCACGCGCAGCATTTCCAAGTTGAACTACTACCGTGACGCGACGATCCCGTATTCGGAACGTATCGTCGCAGCCCTGGTAGCCATCATCATTCTGTGCGTCATCCTCTATTGGCTAATCACAGTGCTGCGGTTTCTGTTCATTGAGCGCGGACTGCACACCCGCGCAGGCAGGTGGTTGGCAATTGGAGCTGGCCTCTTGGTGTTGGCGAAGATGCTCGATCGCTCTGAGGCCGTCCTTACTCAAATCCTGCATATGGTGCGCCCCGAATGGATTGTCGGATTGAGCGATTCCTTTGAAGAGGGACTGGAACTTGCGACACCCGTCCTGCTCACCGTGTCCGCATGGATAAGCCAGTCGGATGGTCGATACTTGCATCCGAAGAAGTCCGCGAAGCAACGCAGGCCGTGATGCCATGCATGATCACGCGCAATCGCGTCGATCCGACGTTTACGATGGATCGATTTGCTTCCTCGTTGCATAGACTCATCTCGTTTCGATGATTGCTATGCTAGGGAAGTGCTGATCAAAGTATCACGTGAGCGGCCCAGGCGTAGTTGTCGCCCCACGAGTAGCGCAGCACGCGTTCAGAGAGAAATTATGAAACAGGCCATACGCAGCGCGCCTGCCGTATCCATTCTGATGTATCACCAGGTCGGCCGCTTCAAGCGCCCCAAGGCGCATCGCTCTCTATATTGCGATGTTGATCGCTTTGCCGCTCAAATGGCTTATCTCAAGTATGCGGGCTATCGTGTGCTCTCTCTCGAGCAGGCGCGCCTGGGGCTTTTTCAAGAGGGGGATTTGCCGCCCCGCTCCGTGGTGCTTACCTTTGATGACGGCTATCAGAACTTCGCTGACTATGCATGGCCAATTCTGCGGCGACATGGTTTCACTGCAACAGTCTTCCTGGTAAGTACGGCACTGGGAAGGCAGGCGCCATGGCTCAGTCAGGAGGAAGCGCCACTCATGGATGCCTCCACTATTCGCATGCTTCGCGCGGAAGGCGCTTCGTTCGGTTCGCATACTCGAACCCACCGGCGCCTGTCGACCTTGAGCGAAGAAGAGATGCATGATGAAATTTTCAACAGCAGAATCGAGATCGAGCAATTGTTGGGAGAGCCGGTCCCCGATTTCTGCTACCCCTATGGTGACTATGATCGTCGTTCGCGAGATCTGGTTATCGAAGCCGGATATCGCACAGGCCTGACGTGTATTCGCGGTTCGGCCAACGTGAGCGACAACGCTTACGAGCTTACACGCAAGGCAATCTCCTACGGAGACAATCTGGTCGGCTTCTTCTGGAAATTGCACATGAAGCATCGACGCAAGGAGCAGGCAGCTTCCACGACGAGGGTTCCGAGCTAGCTTCTCCCGAAGCGGCAAGAGCGATGGATCCGGGAACATCTCTGCGGATAGTTCAGGTTCTGCATAGCCATGGGTACGGCGGTGCCGAGCAACATACGCTGACGTTGATGGAGGGCTTATCCGGTCGCGGCCACGACGTGCTGTATGCAGGCCCCGAAGACTCCTGGCTTGCGGAGCGGTGCAAATCCGCAGGACTGCCTACCTGTCATCTACGAATGACTGGGCTATACGATTTCCCCTCTTACCTCAAACTGCGCCGGCTATGCATGGATTGGCGGGCCGATGTCATACATGCGCACGGCGTGAGAGGATCGAAATACTCGGGCCTTGCCCACGGACCGGCGGTCCCTGTCTGCACTGCCCACGCAACGACCGCCCGCAAGCATATGGGACGTTGCAGACGCATCATTGCCGTCTCGAATGCCGTGCGTTCGACCTTGCTGCAAGCTGGCTACAACGAAAGTCGCGTCGCTCTGATTCATCACGGCATAGCGGACGAAGCTGGTGGAAACCGCACCGCCTTGCGAAGGGAACTCCAGATCGGCGATGAAGAGTTCGCGGTTTTCAACGCCGGACGATTCATACGGGACAAGGGACAGGATCTCCTGGTGCAGGCCATGCGTCAGATGTCTCGCGGAACGCTTTATCTCGCTGGCGATCCAACCACTTCCTTCGGCCTCCAAGTGCAAAAGGAGGCGGCCGGCGATCGGAGAATCATATTTCTCGGCTATCGCAGTGACGTGCGACGACTGCTTCCGGCGTTCGATGTCTACATCTCCGGCTCGCGAAGAGAAGCATTGGGGCTGGCACTGCTGGAGGCTGCGGCCGCTGGGCTGCCGATCGTAGCCACGAACGTTGGTGGTGTTCCGGAAGTCGTAAGAAATGGGCTGAACGGGATACTCACGCCTCCCGAAGACGGCCATGCATTGGCGCAGGCGCTCGCTATCCTCGCCGAGGATCGCCGGCAAGCCAGCATCATGGGTCAAGCAGGCAGACGGGAATACCTCGACCGCTTCACCTTGGCCAACATGATCAGCAAAACCGAATCTGTCTATGCACAAGCCCTTGCCGAGGCTGCTGGCTGAAGCAGCACGCGGCGTGAGGCATGGCAGGACAAATATTCTTCCGGACTAGGCAATTACGGAAGTTTGGTAGGCCGTGAAGGATTCGAACCTTCGACCAATGGATTAAGAGTCCACTGCTCTACCAGCTGAGCTAACGGCCCATCGGATCGGATACCGAAACCGCGGTTCGACCAGGCGGGCGGATGGTAGGCGGTGCGAGATTCGAACTCGCGACCAACGGATTAAAAGTCCGCTGCTCTACCGGCTGAGCTAACCGCCCCGAGCAAAAAGAACGGCATTTTAAGGATGGGGCGCAGGGGTGTCAAACCAACGGTGCGCGGGAGATCCTCCGCATCGCTGGACCCGCGCAAGGCTCAGTTCATGCGCGTCAGGCGCTGACTGGCCTTCTCTGCCGCTTCGCTCTTGGGGAACCTGGCCACTACGTCCTCCAGCGTCTTCCTGGATGCGACGTTGTCACCGAGGGCGAATTGCGAGCTCGCCAGATTGAGCATGGCGTCGGGCACCTTGTTGCTCTCCGGGTAGCCGGCGATCAGTGCTTGCTGCGCAGTCGCGGCGGCACGGAAGTCACGCAGATTGAACCAAGCGTCGCCGATCCAGTACTGTGCATTAGGGGCAAGGGCATCGCGCGGATAGCGCTTGATGAAGGCGTCGAAGGCGGTGATGGCACCCTGATAGTCGCCTGCGCGATAGCTCGCGAGCGCCGCATCATACGCATGTCGCGGAGAGGTGGCCTCGCTCGCCGTGGGTGCGGTGTTGCTGCTGCCGGTGGCGGTAGCCGGACGTTGCACACTGGGCACCGTTGGCGGGACTGGAGCAGTGGGCGCAGGCACCGCTGCGGACGGCATGGCGGGCGGGACCGGGGCGGTCGGAGCCGTCGTCGGAGTGCTCGTGCGAGCTTCGCCGCCCGCAAGTGCCTCTTCCAACCGTCGGATGCGCGCTTCCAGTTCGGCGGTCGGCTTTTCCGCACGCTGCCCCGTTTCGGCCGCGGTTTCGAGTCGCCGCAGGCGGGTATCCAGGTCCAGGTACATGTCCCGCTGACGGCGCTGCGCGTTATCCAGCGCGTTGGTCAGGACCTCGAGGTCACCGCGCATCCGCTTCAATTCGGCGCTCAGCGTTTCGATCTGATTCATCAGCTCGATCACGCCGCGATTCTGTCCTGCCGCCGGTTGCTGCGCGAAGACCCCTGATGAAGCCGCCATGGCGAGCACGAACGGCACGATGCTCCACTTCGATCGCATTACTTGCCTACCCCTGCTCCACGTATCGGTACATCTTGCTGCTGACAGGCCGGCGAGAACGTAGCGAGCGGGATTCCGGGCACTGCGCAAGTATTCCAGCTACCCGCTAGCCGTCGATGCCAATGTAGACCAGATCGCTACGGCGATTCTCCGCCCATGCCTCTTCGTTGTTTCCCAGGCCCTTGGGTTTTTCCGCACCGAAACTCACCGTCTCGATCTGCCGATCGGGCACTCCGAGCAACGTCAGGGCGCGTTTCACCGCGTCCGCCCGCCGCTGCCCGAGCGCCAGGTTGTACTCCCGGCTTCCGCGGTCGTCACAATTGCCTTCCACGCGAATGCGCAGATCCCTGTTGTCGCGCAACAGCCTGGCATGCGCCTCGATCAGCGGCTGATACTCCTCGGCAATGTTGTACATGTCGAAGCCGTAGTAGACGCTGCGCTTGAACAGCGGGCTGTTCGGATCCTTGAGCACGGAGGCCGGATCAGTGAGCGCCTGTTGCGACACGTCGCCGCCGGGCAGGGCCTGCACCACCGGCTGATCGGCCGCTTCACGTGCGCGCTGCTCGGCTTCGGCGCGCTTGCGCGCTTCCTCTTCCTGGCGCGCCTGCTCTTCGGCACGCTTGCGTGCGGCTTCGTCCTGTGCAGCCTGCTGCTGTTCGAAAACATCACGCTGCTCGACGGTAGCCGGCTTCTTGCCGGCACCGCCGCCGCAACCCGCCAGGAACACGGCGATTCCCAAGCCGATCAATAGTCTCTTCATGCTAGCTCCCCGGTTTCCCTGCTGCTTGTTCATCGCTCAACTCTCCCGCCCGGCTCAATGCCCGAGCGGCCCCCACGCCGGCTCCCGCACGTCCTGTGCGGAGGCCGTGATCTTCTGCTTGATACGGCCGTCGCTGGACACTGCGGCCAGTACACCGCGCCCCCTCACGATCGATGCATACAGCAGCATGCGCCCGTTCGGAGCGAAGGTCGGTGAACCGTCGAGTTGTCCATCGGTAAGGATCTGCGTCTGGCGTGAGGCGAAATCCATCGTCGCCAGGCTATATCGGCCCTGAGCACGCTGAATGAAGGCAAACGACTTGCCGTCCGGACTGTAGCGCGGAGTGACGTTGTAGCCGCCTTCGAAGGTGACGCGTTCCACGCCAGCGCCGTTGGTCCGCATGCGATAGATCTGCGGGCTGCCGCCGCGGTCCGAAGTGAACAGAACCGACTTGCCGTCCGGGGAGAAGCTGGGCTCGGTATCGATGGAGTCGCTGTTGGTCAGGCGCACGAGGTTGCTGCCGTCGGTGCGCAGCGTGTAGATCTGGGATACGCCGTCTTTCGACAGCACCACACCCAGCATATTGCCGTCGGGAGCCCAGGCCGGTGCGCTGTTGCTGCCGTCGAAATTGGCGATGATGCGACGCGATCCGGCGATCAGGTCGTGCAGGAAGATGATTGCCTTGCGCTGCTCGAAGGAGACGTAGGCGATGCGCCCGCCGTCCGGCGACCAGGCCGGAGAGATGATGGGCTCACGATGCGCCAGGATGAACTGCGAGTTGTAGCCGTCGGCGTCGGCAACGTGCAGTTCGAAGCGGTTGGGGTTGCGTGCCACGTAAGCGATGCGGGTGCTGAACACGCCGCGCTCGCCGGTCAGCTTCTCGTAGATGAGGTCCGCGATCTTGTGTGCGGTGGCACGCGTCTGCGCCTTTGCCACGGTATAGGAGAAGCCCAGCAGCTGGGCTTCCCTGGTGGCATCGATGAGGCGGAAGCGCACGTCGACCTTGCCGTCGTTGCGCTCCACGGTGCGTCCGATCACCATGGTCTGGCTGCCCTGATTCTTCCAGTAGCCATAATCGACCTCGGCCGGCTCGGTTGGCAGAGGGCGCACGCTGCCCACGGGCTGCAGGCGGAAGCGGCCACTGCGCGCCAGATCGGCAGCGATGACCGGGCTCAACGGCTGCGACAGGCGATCCTCGGCTCCGAAGGGGACGATCGTGATCGGAATCTGGTCCGCCCCGCCGCCGATGATCTCGATGGTCAGCTGCGCCGCTGCCCGACCGGAGGCGGACATGGCAGCCATTCCAAGCGGATATGACAGCGCCAGGGTGCGGAGCAAACGTCGCCGCGACGGGGAGGGTCCGCTCGACGGATCGAGCGGCAGATCGGAGTGAATTCTACGAACGGAATCCATCGGCGCAAAAGTATAACATTCGAATTCGTTCAGGCCGTGCGATTTCGGAGTCCAACCTCGTTATTGGACCGTTGAAAAATATGGCGGGCACCACACAGTAGTCGTTCAACAGCCTGCGTCAACCGGGACGGAACACCAGATTCAACTCCCGCAGCTGCTGGAACAGCTGCGGATCGCTCGGCACCGGCAGCGGTGCGGCCGCCTGAATGGCGCGCTCCACCGCCTCGTCATACGCCTTGAAGCCGCTGCTGCGTTTCAAACGCACGGATAGAACGTCGCCTCCCGGTATCACCGTGATCGTGTATTCGGCCTGGGCATTGTCCGGTACGCCAGGCGGGAGCACGACCTTGCTGCGAATGCGCTGCTGGATACGCGACTGCCATGCCTGCAGTTCCTTTGCGAGTGCCGCCGCACGCTCCGCTTCGGCGCGCTTGCGCGCTTCCAGCGCTGCCTGCTCCTTGGCGACAGCGGCCAGCCGCTGCTGTTCTTCCAGGATCGCGGTGCGGCGCGCCTCGGCCTCACGCTCCAGCTTGGCCTCCTGCTCGCGCCTGGCTTCGTCCAGTCGGCGTTCTTCTTCCAGCCGTTTGGCTTCTTCCTGTTTGCGTAGTTCCTCTTGTCGGGCCTGTTCTTCGCGCTGGCGCTGCTCCTCCTGGCGTCGTGCTTCCTCCTTCTGCTTTTTTTCTTCCTCCAGGCGTTTGCGCTCCGTCTCCTTGCGCTGGCGCGCTTCCTCTTCCTGGGCCAGCTTCTCCCGCCGCTTGGCTTCCTCGGCCTCCTTCTTCTGCTTCTTCTCCTCCTCGAGCTTGCGCTGGCGGGCCTTGAGCTCGATGTCGGCCTTGCTCGGCTGCGGCTGGGCCGCCTTGGGCGGCGGTTTGGGCGCAGGTGCGGGCTCGGGTCGTGGTGCAGGCTTGGGCGGCGGCGGTGGCGGCACCACTTCGGGTACCTTGGATACGGCCGGTTTGGGTGGGGCTGGTTTGACTGGCGCCGGTTTGGGCGCCGGCAGTTCGCTCCACAATTCTGCCATCAGCGGCTCGCGCTGCTTCGGCTGCCAGTTGATGCCGAAGTACAGGAACGCCAGGAACGCTGCATGCACCACCACCGCCAACCCGGCCGAGGCCATCCGCCCCGGCTCGTGTGTTCGTCCCGTCATGCCGGCCGACCCGACCCGATGATCATCGCCCGATCGGCCGCGTCAGCAATCCCACGCGCGGAATACCGTTGCTTTGCAGCAGATCCATCACCTCGACCACGTGTCTGTAGGCAACGTCACGGTCCGCCGCGATCACCACCGGCTGCTCGCGGTTGCCCTCGATGCGCTGCTTCACTTCGTACACCAGCGTGTCCCGATCCACCGGGCGCTCACCTCCGCCGCGCTCACGGTCGCGCAGCAGGATGCGACCGTCCTTGCGCACCATCAGTTCCAGCGGCGCGACGGGCGGCTGGTTGCTGCGGCTCACCGACGGCAGCTCGATCACGCTGGTATTGATCAATGGCGCGGTCACCATGAAGATCACCAGCAACACCAGCATGACGTCGATGTAGGGGACGACGTTGATCTGATTCATCAGCCGCGTCTTCCTGCGTCGCTCGCTCATATGCGCTCCTATGCCGCAGTCACCGCACCTCCGCCCTGGCGCTGGAGGATGTTGGAGAACTCCTCCATGAACGTCTCGAAACGCGTGGACAGGCGGTCGATCTCGCGCGCGTAGTAGTTGAAGGCGACCACTGCGGGAATGGCCGCGAACAGGCCGATGGCGGTGGCGATCAATGCTTCCGCAATGCCGGGCGCGACCTGGCCGAGCGTGGCCTGCTGGACGTTGGCGAGGCCGCGGAAGGCATTCATGATTCCCCACACGGTGCCGAGCAGGCCGATGTAGGGGCTGACCGATCCGACCGTGGCGAGAAAGGACAGATGCGCCTCCAGGTAGTCCAGCTCGCGCTGATAGGTGGCGCGCATGGCGCGCCGCGTACCATCCATCACCACCGCGATCTGCTGGCCGCTCTGTCGCCGCAGCTTCACGAACTCGCGAAAGCCGGCTTCGAAGATGCGCTCCATGCTCGCCGGGATGCGCCGGCCATTGACGATGGACTGGAACAGCTGGTTCAGATCCGGTCCGCTCCAGAAGGTGCGTTCGAAGTCCTCCGATTTGCGGCGCGTGTCGCGCAGGACGAAAGCCTTGCGGAAGATGAACCACCAGGAGACCAGCGACATCGCCAGCAGGAGGAGCATCACCAGCTTGACCAGCAGACTGGCCTGCCCGATCAGGGCGATCATCGACATGTCGTTGGTAACGTTCACACTTGCTCCTCTTGTTCTGACACCGTCCGGATGTATGGACTCAGACATGCGCGCAGGGCGCCCGGCAATGCAACCGGGCGGAACGAGCGGGGATCCACGCAGGCGAGATTGACGCTCGCTTCCACCAGTTCATCGGTCGCGCGCGTCACGCGCTGCTGCAGCGTCATCTGGGCGCGGCCGAGATGCTCCAGGGCGACCGACACTCGCACCAGATCATCGAGCATGGCCGGGCGGACGAAGCGCAGCTGCATGCGTCGCACGATGAACAGACAGCCCTCGCGCGCCGCGCGAGGCAGATCGAATCCCAGGTGGCGCAGCCATTCTGTACGAGCACGCTCGAAAAAGTTCAGATAGGTGGCGTGGTAGACCACGGCGCCGGCATCGGTGTCCTGATAGTAGACGCGCAGATCGATGGCGAACTGCGGCATGGCCTCGCCCGGATGGCCTTCAGGGAGTCGCATTCCAGAGATCGCCGCTCGATCCGCTGTGCGGCATCGCCACGCCGAAATGCTTGTACGCCGACAAGGTGGCGATGCGCCCGCGCGGCGTACGTTGCAGATAACCCTGCTGAATGAGATAAGGCTCGAGCACGTCTTCGATGGTATCGCGCTCCTCGCCGATCGCCGCCGCCAGGTTGTCCAGTCCCACCGGCCCACCGCCGAACTTCTCCAGAACCGCGAGCAGGAGCTTGCGATCCATGAGATCGAAGCCGATGCCGTCGACGTCGAGCATGCGTAGCGCTGCGTCCGCCATCTCCTGCGTGACCACCCCTTCCCCCTTGACCTGCGCATAGTCGCGCACACGGCGCAGCAGACGGTTGGCGATGCGCGGGGTTCCGCGCGAGCGCGAGGCAATCTCGAACGCGCCTTCGGCGTGGATGGCCACTTCGAGCAGGCGCGCGGAGCGCTCCACGATCAGGCCCAGTTCCTGGGGTGAATAGAACTCCAGGCGCGACACGATACCGAAGCGATCGCGCAGCGGATTGGTGAGCATGCCCGCACGCGTGGTCGCGCCCACCAGCGTGAACGGCGGCAGATCGAGCTTCACCGAACGCGCTGCCGGCCCTTCCCCGATCATGATGTCGATCTGAAAGTCCTCGAGCGCCGGAT
>JAHCKU010000092.1 GCA_026125625.1 Burkholderiales bacterium
CGCGTGAAGTGTGGCGTGCCGGCAACGGTGTGGTCACGAGCGAGGGCGTGACCGTCGATCTGCACTATCAGTTCCAGCCGGAAGTGACGCTGCACGGATCGCTGCGCCTGAACGCCAACGCACGCGCGCTCGACGGCGTACTCACCGAAGCGCCCGGCGGACACCAGCGCGCATTCAATCTGCGCCGCTGAGTGAGCGGCGCACGCATGACAGCCATGGCCACGGAGGAACACGTGCAACGCGAAGCGAGGATGGTGCTGCTGTTCAGCGGCCACATGATCGATGCACCCGGGCGGCCCGAGCCACGCTTTCCGCCACGGCAGGAGCCGGTGGCCGCGCACGCCATCCAGGCGGTCCTGGACAAGCTGCACGCCGGCGCCGAAGACCTCGCCATCTGCGGCGGCGCCTGCGGCGGCGACCTGCTGTTCGCCGAAGCAGCACTCGCCCGCGCCGTGCCGCTGGAGGTCTGCTTGCCGTTCGAGGAGGTGGAATTCCTCGCCGCTTCGGTGGACTTTGCCGGTGCGGACTGGCGCACGCGCTACTTCGACGCGACGCGCGATCCGCGCACCAGCCTGCTGGTGGCCAGCACCGAGCTGGGTCCGCTGCCACCGGATGCCGATCCTTACGAGCGCAACAATCTGTGGATGCTGGAGCGCGCGAGCCGCTTCGGCGCCACGCGCGTACAGTTCATCTGTCTGTGGAACGGCGCAGGCGCCGACGGCCCGGGCGGGACGCGGCACATGTTCGAGCAGGTGCAGCAGGCCGGCGGCAAGGTCCACTGGCTGGATACGCGCAGACTGTGGCCCACGTAGCCTCGATGGAGTATCCGGCAGACATCGTCAGCCGGGTCTCGCGCATGGAGCGCGTCATACCTGCGCGCGCCATGCGCGCCTTGCTATAGTCGCGCATTCCGAATGAGGATGAGAAGGAGCCCGGCCATGCGTATCACCAGCAACAGCTTTCGCGACGGCGATTATCTGCCCGCTGATCACATTCTGTCCGCCGACTATGGTTTCGGCTGCGGCGGCAACAATCGCTCCCCGCATCTGCGCTGGGAGGACGTCCCCGCCGGCACCAAGAGCTTCGCGGTGACCTGCTTCGATCCCGACGCACCGACCGGTTCCGGTTTCTGGCACTGGGTGGTGGCGAACATTCCGGCGAGCGTGAGCGAGCTGCCGCTGGATGCCGGCAATCCCGCATCGGGCAAGCTGCCCACAGGCGCGCTGCAGGTGCGCACCGATTTCGGCAAGCCCGGCTATGGCGGCCCCTGCCCGCCCGCGGGCGATCATCCGCACCGCTACCTGTTCACCGTGCATGCGGTCTCGGAAGAATCGCTGCCGGTCACGGCGGACACCTCGGCTGCGGTGGTCGGCTTCCAGCTGCACTTCAAGTCGCTTGCCAAGGCCACCATCATGGGGCTGTACAAGCGCTGACGATCATCGCGCTTGGCTGCCGGATTCACGAGGTCCCTCGCTTCGCTGCCGACGTGTGTGGCTTTCCACCGGTGTCATGTCGAGCGCAGCCAGACATCCTGCTGTGGCTGCTCGCGAACGGTACAGGCTGAAAGCAAGATCCCTCGCTCCGCTCGGGATGACACCGATGCGTGACGACAACGGATACCTCCTACCGCACTCGGGATGACACCCGCCCACCGGTGTCATGTCGAGCGCAGCGAGACATCCTGCTGTGGCCGTTCGCGAACGGCGCAGGCTGAAAGCAAGATCCCTCGCTGTGCTCGGGATGACACCGATGAGTGACGTCAGCTGCCACTATCAGCCTTTTGGCATCTTGCGCGTGCGCACGCACGCGTATACCTTGCGCATGCTTCCACGCTCCGCGTCACCCATCAGCTCCAATCACAGGAGAACAGCCATGGCCAAGCGCGCAGTCCTGATCGGCGTCAATCGTTATCGCGTTGCAGGCGCGGATCTGCGCGGCTGCGTGAACGACGTGCACAACATGCAGAAAGTCCTGACCGAGCTGTACGGCTTCGGCCGTAGCGACGTGCTCGCCCTGCTGGACGCGGATGCCACCAAGCACAACATCCAGCTGGCGGTGAAGGAGATGATCGGCGCCGCCGCCAAGGGCGACGTGCTGCTGCTGCATTTTTCCGGGCACGGCTCCAACGTTCCCGACGACAACGGCGACGAGGCCGATTTCCGGGACGAGATCCTGTGCCCGCATGATCTGGACTGGCGCGCGCCGCTGACCGACGACTGGCTGCGCGCGAGCTTCGACAAGCTCAAGAGCGGCGTCAACTTCACCGTGATCTTCGATTGCTGCCATTCGGGTACGGCCACGCGTGCAATCGCACAGCCCGATGCGCCGGTCATCCCACGCTATCTGCCCAGCCCCTGGGACCTGATCGCCGCCGAATCCGGGCGCAAGCTCAGGGGCAAGGTGCGCGGCACCGTGCGCAGAGCGCCCCTTGCCCGCCGCCGGCGCAGCGACGTGGTCACTGCCGATATCCCCGAAGTGCTGATCAGCGGCTGCCGCGACACGCAGACTTCGGCCGACGCCTACATCGGCGGCAGCTACAACGGCGCGCTCACCTACAATCTGGCCGCCACCTTGCGCGAGGCCAAGGGCAGGATCAGCTACCGTGACCTGCATGCCAAAGTGCTGCAGCGCCTGGCGCGCGGCAAATATGATCAGGTCCCGCAGCTCGAAGGCCGGAGCGGCGCGTTCGACCGGCCGTTCCTTACACCCGTGGCCTGAGCCTGCAACGCCATCACAGGAGATCCGTCAATGTCCGTCCAGCTGCTGGTGCCCGGTCAGCCCGAGCCGATATCGGCGCAAGTACCCGTGGCGCGTTCGGGCGCCGACAGTTCGGCCGCGGCACCAACCACCGATCTGCTCGACAGCGTCGAGATCGTGCAGGCCTTCGATCTCAGCCCCACCGCACGCAGCGCGGCGACCTCGACGCCGGCCCGCACCGACTTGCAGGACGACGACATCCTCGAGATCCAGGTGGAGGACGGCTTCACACTATGGACTTCCGCCGCCCACTATCAGGAGCGCGTGCGTGCGCTCGATCCGGAGGCGACCTCCGGCGAGGCCGTGATCTTCTCCACCGTTCCGCAGCCGAGCCAGGCCGAGCGCGGCATCAAGGAGTGGATCGGCAGCGGTCTGCGCGTACTGCGCCTGAAACCGGACCGCATCCTGGAGGAGATGAAGGATCCGCGCAACTGGCCGGCGCTGATTCGCAATCTCGGACAGGGCAAGCTCGAACGCCTGGGCAGCTGGGCCACGGCCAAGGTGCTCATGCACCTGATCGAGAAGCGCCTGACACCCGGACCGGGCTTGTACCGCTGGGCGGGTGGTGATGGTGCCGGTCCGGCACCGCTCGAAGGAGCCGCTCCCGTCGGTGCTGCGGAACTGCCGGCCGCGACGCCTTTGCTGATCTTCATCCACGGCACCGCCAGCCGCACCACCAGCAGCTTCGGCGCATTCGCGGAACCCGGCGCGCGCATGCACTGGCAATCGCTGACCGCGCAATTTGGCAGGCATGTCTACGCCTTCGAGCATCGCACCCTGAGCGACAGCCCGGTGGACAATGCCGTCGATCTGCTCGAGACACTGCCCGTCGGCGCGCAGCTGTGCCTCATCAGCCACTCGCGCGGCGGGCTGGTCGGCGACCTGCTGTGCCTGACCGGACTGAGCGCGCAGCAGATCGAGCGCTTCGTCGAGCAGCGCCGGCTCAGCGGCGACGCCGACGCGGCGGCGCACGATCGCAGCCAGCTGCAGCGCCTGGCACAGCTGCTGAAGGACAAGCAGCCGCGCGTGCTCGCCTATGCGCGCGTGGCCTGCCCGGCGCGCGGCACCCTGCTCGCCTCCGAGAATATCGACGACTTCCTGTCCATCCTCACCAATCTCATCAGCCTCATCCCAGGGCTGGGGACATCTGCGATCTACCAGGTGATCAAGCGCGTCACCCTGGAAGTGGTGAAGCGGCGCATGCAGCCCTCGCTCATCCCCGGCATCGAGGCGATGGTGCCGGAATCGCCTTTGATCGCGCTGCTCAACACCGCGGCCAAGTCGGCCGACCGCCTGGGCGTGATCGCCGGCGACATCGAGGGCGGCAACTGGCTCAAGCGCCTGGGCGTGTTCATCACCGACCGGTTCATCTACGAGGGCCACGACAACGACCTGGTGGTCAACACCGATTCGATGTTCTACGGCGCCCGGCGCGAGGCGGTGTGGTACGTGTTCGATCAGGGCAGCCGCGTCACCCATTTCAACTACTTCCGCAACGAGGGCACGCGCGGCGCAGTGGTGGGCTGGGTGCTGGCACGCGACCTCAACGTGACGCCGGAAGGATTCGTGCTGCTGGATCGTCCGGTCAGCGACGTGGTCCCGACCCTGCGCGCCATCCAGCGGCGCAGCGGTGCCGCCCAGCCGGTGGTGTTCGTGCTGCCGGGAATCATGGGCTCGAAGCTGGAGCGGCGCGGCAACGTCATCTGGCTCGACTACGTCGATCTGGCCATCGGCGGACTGGGCCGCATCCGCGACGTCGACGACCGCGAAGTCATACCGGTGGGACTGATCGAGAATTTCTACGGCGATCTGTGCCGCTACCTCAGCGACACGCACGAGGTCATTCCATTTGCCTACGACTGGCGCAACTCCGTGCGTGCTGCTGCAACGCGCCTGGCATCCGAGGTCGACAAGACGCTGAAGCGCACCGACCAGCCGGTGCGCTTCGTCGCGCACAGCATGGGCGGACTGGTGATGCGCGCGCTCATCGCACAGCGTCCCGACCTGTGGGCGCAGGTGTGCGCGCGCGACGGCGGCCGCCTGGTCATGCTCGGCACACCCAACCGCGGATCGCACGCCATGGCGGGCACTCTGCTCGGCGTCGACCGCACGGTGCGCATGCTGGCGTTGCTCGATCAATTCCACAGCACCCAGAATGTGCTCGACATCGTCGCCCGCTTCCACGGTGCGCTGGAATTGCTGCCGCAGATCGGCGCCGACGAGCGTGACTGGTTCCTTCCGTCGCTGTGGGGTGAGTTGCGCAAGATCAATCGGAATCTGGGGGCGATCCCCACGACGGCATTCCTCGATGCAGCGAAGGATGCGCTGGCCGGATTGCCGGTGGATATTCCGAATGCCGATCGGGTGGTGTACGTGGCGGGTAGCGCGCCGAGCACGGCGTGCGGCGTGGACACCGACCAGCGCGGCCGCCTGCGCATGATCACCACCGATCAGGGCGATGGCCGGGTCACCTATGAATGCGGCAAGCTGCCTGGCGTGGCCATGTGGTATGCACCCGCCGTGCACGGCGATCTGGCCAGCCACACACCGGCATTCCCGGCCATCCAGCAGCTGTTGACGGATGGTCGCACCGCGCTGCTGCCGACCCAGCCACCGGCAGGCGCGCGTGGGGTGCGCAGCGAGATGCCGCTGATCGAGCAGCCGGTGCTATATCCCACCGAGGAAGACCTGCTCGCCGGATGGATGGGCGGAAGCGGCGCACGGCGTCATCGCCGGCGCGAGCAGGCGCAGCTGAAAGTGTCGGTGGTGCACGGCGATCTCCAGCATGCACGCTATCCGGTCATGGTCGGCCACTACGAGGGGGACACCATCGGCGGTGCCGAGGGCTATCTGGACAGACGCCTGAAAGGTGCATTGAGCCAGCGCTACGACCTCGGGCTCTACCCCGGCGCCCTGGGCAGCAACATCGTCGTGCTGCGCGAACCCAATACCGTGCAGAAAGCGCTGGGGGTACCGCGCGGCGCCATCGTCATCGGCCTCGGACGCATGGGTGAGCTGGCCCCGGCCACGCTCGCCAACAGCGTGCGCCAGGGTGTGCTCGCCTACATCACGCAGCTGGACGACCGGTCGGCCGCCGCTGCTGCGGACGAGCACCCGATCGGGCTGAGCGTGCTGCTGATCGGCGCCAATTCCACCGCCAACATCACCGTGCACAGCTCGGTGAACGCATTGCTGCGTGGAATCACTCAGGCGAACCAGGAGCTCGCGCCGCTCGCGAGTACCGGCCGGCGCTACGTAAGCGAGGTGGAAATCGTCGAACTGTATGCCGACACCGCCATCCTCGCCCAGCATGCATTGCGCAGCGTGGCGGTGGACGTGGGCGACGAGCTGGAGGCGCGCATCGATTTCGAGCCGTTGCTGCGCGAAGGTCGCGGCGGCAAGGTGCGCGTGCTGCCCAGCACGGGCGCTGACCAATGGCGGCGCTGGATCATCAGCGCGCGGCCGGCGGCACAGCCCGCGGCGGCGCCGGAGCTGCCCGGTGCCCTCGCGCAACGCATGCGCGATGCGCTGCGCGAACCCACCCAGGTCGATGCCGACGCCTGGAAGGCGGTGCTGGATATCGCTTTCGGCACATCGCCCACCACTACGCAGGTGCCGCTGGAGCTGGACTATGTCGCGCTGTCCGATCGCGCACGCGCGGAGAAGCGCGCCCAGCAGGGTCAGCCGCAGCTGATCGACACCCTGGTGCAGATCTCCATTCGCGACACGCAGTTCAAGCTGGACAGCGCACGCACGCTGTTCGAACTGCTCATCCCGAACGAGCTGAAAGACGTGTTCACCCAGCAAGGCAGGCTGGTGATGGTGGTCGATCAGGCCACGGCCAACTACCCGTGGGAGCTGATGGCGGTCGGTGCCAGGCCGGTGTGCGTGGACATGGGACTGGTGCGCCAGCTGCAGACCACGCAGTTCCGGCCGCAGATCCGCGCCAGCACGGTGAATACCGCCTACGTGGTCGGCGATCCGCTCACCAGCGATACGGTTCCGCCGCTGCCTGCCGCGCGCGAGGAGGCACAGCTGGTAGCCGCTCTGCTGTCGCCGCGTTTCCAGGTCACCTACAACCCGGAACGCGCGACTGCGCTGGAAGTACTGGACGGACTGTTCGCGCAGCCCTATCGCATCCTGCATCTGGCCGGCCACGGCTGGTATGACGCCAGCGGCGGCGGCGGCGCACGCAGCGGCATGCTGCTGGAAGGTGGGCTGTACCTGACGGCGGCCGAGATCGGCCAGATGCGGCAGGTGCCGGATCTGGTCTTCCTCAACTGCTGCCACCTGGGACAAGTCGGCGCCGAAGCCGCGAAGAACGAGGTCGCCTTCAACCGCCTGGCCGCGAGCATCTCGCGCGAGCTGATCGAGATGGGTGTGCGCGCGGTGGTGGCCGCGGGCTGGGCGGTGCGCGACGATGCCGCGAATTTCTTCGCGCAGAGCTTCTATCAGCAGATGCTCGGCGGGGCCGCGTTCGGCGCCGCCCTGCTGCAGGCGCGGCTGGAAACCTGGCGCCGCTTCCCCGACTGCAACACCAGCGGTGCGTACCAGGCCTACGGTGACCCCGATTTCCGCCTGGACACCGGCGGTGCGGATGAAGAAGCCCGTGCGCGCAGCCGCCAGCAGCCCCTGGTCGCACCGCAGGAGCTGCTCGAGCGACTGGCCGGTCAGCACGACCCGAAGGAGCTGGAGAAGCTGCTCGGCAACGTGCCGCCGGTATGGCTGCAGCGCGCGGACGTGCTCACCGCTGCCGCCAAGGCATGCCGTGACGCCGGCATGTTCCAGCGCGCCATCGAGCTCTACCGCACGGCGCTGTCCTCCGAAGCCTGCGCGAGCGAGGTTACGCTGGAAGCGGTCGAGGCGCTCGGCAATCTGGAAGTACGCTGGGGCGAACGCTCCCGGCAGCCGGCGATGATCGAGTCCGGCATCGCGCGACTGGAGCAGCTGCTGGCGGTGGGCGAAACCAGCGAGCGCCTGGCCTTGCTCGGCAGCGCGTGGAAGCGTCGGGCGCAGATCGCCGACGACGATGTCCTGCGCGACGCACTGGAGCATTGCGCCGACTACTACCGGCGTGCAAGCGAGCGCCTGGTGGTGCAGGGAGACTTCGACCCCTATCCGGCGCTCAACTGGCTGACGGTCGACATCCTGCTCGGCCGCGCTCCGGCGGACGGTGACGCCTGGCTGGCGCGCGTGAACGTCGCCGCCAGGCAGCGCTTCGAACGCACACGCTCTGTCTGGGATGCCATTGCCATTCCCGATGCGCAGCTTCTCGTGCATCTGTTGCACGGAACGCTGGGCGCGGACGGCGTCGATGCGCAACTGGCGTCACTCTATGTCGCTGCGGTAGACGAGGCGCAGGCGAACGATCGCCAGCGCGATTCGATCACCAACCAGCTCGCATTCATTCAGGACACCGGCATGCGTCTGGCAAAAGGAAAGTCGGCAAGGTGGGGAGCAGTCATCGGTGACCTGCATGCGGCCCTGCAGAAGGCCTGGGACAAGGGTGATATAGCTGGAACGGCAGCGAAAGAGGTGAAGGCGACTGCGCTGCCGGTCTCCGCTGCTGCGCAGAAAAAGCCGGTGCGCCCGAAGAAATCGCGATCCCCCAAGAAGGCGGGGGCGCCGAAGAAGGCGTCGTCCCGGCGAAAGCCGGGACCCAGGCAGTAGTCGTCCCGGATGCAGCCAAGCCTGGATACCGGCTTCCGCCGGTATGACATGGGGGATATGACGGCTGGGCTCGGCCATCCGTTCAGTACCCGGTGCAATACTGAAAATGCATCGGGTCCCTGCTGGCGCCGGTCCAGTCTCCGCCCCACTTGAAGCCGAAGCCGCGCAGCAGCTCCACCAGGCGCATGTCCATGTCGCCAGGCCGGCCCATCGGATTGGTGCGTGCGTTCAGATCGAAAGCGATACCCCAGCAATGTGTGGACAGCTTCGCACCGGTGCGCTTCATGCGGAAATTGTAGCCACCACCGTAAGTCTTGACCGTCGACTCCAGCTCGTGCGCCTGGATCGCCTCGAACGCTTCCTGCACGATCGGCACCAGCTTCCTGTGGCAGCGGATGCGGGTGGCCCGTTTCGACGGATCCCAGTCCAACGGGATGGCGAACGGCAACTGCGCGCTGGCGATGCTTTGCGCTTCCCAGCGCGGATCGATGCTGGCGTCCTCGCGAATGGACTTGTAGATGTCGCCGAAGGTGGCGATGACCTGGGGCAGGCCATGCGGCACCGGCAAAGCCGAAGCCGGCCGATGCGCTTCGGCGCTTCGTGCACTCGCCCGCGTACCCGCGCCGGTGAGCTCGCGCAGGCTCGGCACCTCGATCACCTGTCCGGGCGTGACCCGGCGCATATCCAGAATGCCGTTGTAGCCGGCCAGCACCGGTGCCAGCCGCGCATCGTCGTAGCAGGCCTTCGCCACCTGGCTCAGCGTGTTCTTCGGACCCAGCGTCACACGTCTCGACATTGTCTCGACCTCCCGCAGATGATGTCCGGCGGCACACGAATGCGTGCGATTCTATGCCGATGACACGGATCGAGGAAGACGAGACAAGAAGACGCGCATCGACCAAAGCGATACGCCGGGGCTGCTAACGGCGGGAGGCAGC
>JAHCKU010000093.1 GCA_026125625.1 Burkholderiales bacterium
GTGCCTACGGCCATGGCCTCGCCACCGACCCGCTTCGTCGACTGGTTCCGCTCGGCCGCGCCCTACATCCACGCTTTCCGCGGCCGCACCTTCGTGGTCGGCTTTGGCGGCGAGGTCGTGGCCGACGGCAAATTCGTCGCGCTCACCCACGACCTGAATCTGCTGGCGAGCCTCGGCGTGCGTCTGGTCCTGGTGCATGGCAGCCGGGTGCAGATCGAAGCCCAGCGCGGCGACGCAGAGGCCGGCCGCTTCGTGCACGGGGTGCGGGTGACCGACGAGCACACCTTGCAACAGGCCAAGCAGGCGGCCGGACGCCTGCGCGTCGAGATCGAAGCGCTGCTGTCCATGGGGCTGCCCAATTCGCCCATGGCCAACGCCGACATCCGCGTGGCGGGCGGCAACTTCGTCACCGCGCAGCCGCGCGGAGTGGTCGACGGCGTGGACATGCAGTACACCGGCGAGGTGCGCAAGGTGGACGCCGAGGCGATCCGCACGCGCCTGGACGCTGGTGATCTGGTGCTGATCTCTCCGCTGGGTTATTCGCCCACCGGGGAGATCTTCAACCTGACCATGGAGGACGTGGCGGCGGAGACGGCGATCACGTTGCACGCCGACAAGCTGCTGTTCCTCACCGATCAGCCTGGGGTGGCCGACGAGGCCGGCGTGCTGCTGCGCGAAATGACCGTGTCGCAGGCGGAAGCACGGTTGCAGTCGGACGCGGATCTGCACCAGGACACCCGGCTGTACCTGCCGGCAGCGATCAAGGCCTGCCGCGCAAGCGTTGCGCGCGTGCACCTGCTGTCGCGCCATGTCGACGGCGCCCTGCTGCTGGAACTGTTCACGCACGATGGCGTCGGAACGATGGTGGCGCGCGATCCGCTCGAGCGGCTGCGCCAGGCACGCATCGACGACGTCGGCGGCGTGCTGCAGCTGATCGAGCCGCTGGAAGCAGACGGAACCCTGGTGAAGCGCTCGCGTGAGCTGCTCGAGCGCGAAGTCGAGCGCTTCAACCTGCTCGAACACGACGGCATGGTCGTGGGCTGCGCGGCCGTGTATCCGTTCGCTTCCGAGAAGACCGCGGAGCTCGCCTGCCTGGCGGTGCATCCGGAGTATCGCAACGCCGGCGCGGGCGACCGGCTGCTGCGCTGCGCGGAAGCGCAGGCCAGGAGCCTGGGGGTGGAGCGGCTGTTCGTGCTCACCACGCGCGCCGCGCACTGGTTCATCGAACGCGGCTTCGTCGTGACCGGAGTCGAGACACTGCCACAACAGAAGCAGCAGCTGTACAACTACCAGCGTCGCTCCCAGGTGCTGGTCAAACCCCTCTAGCAGGCTGTTGAAAAACTACTGCGCGGGGCGGGATTGCACGGTGCCCGGAATCCTCATGTATTTCCATATACATTCCGGTTCCTGCGCCCAGTCGTTGAAAAACATCGGGGGCGGCCCCGCCTGAGCTCTGCTCGCCACGGTTTTCAACAGCCTGCGAGCGTACCGCGTCAGCGCATGGGCGCCGCGACGCATGTCGCCTCAGGGACGGATGAGATGCAACGGCGCTGTAACAATGCCGCGCCTGATCTAGGAGAGAATCGCAAATGACTCGTACCGTACATTGCATCAAGCTCGGCCGCACCGCCGAGGGATTGGATTTCCCACCGTATCCCGGTGCATTGGGCAAGCGCATCTTCGAACAGGTATCGAAGGATGCGTGGAACGAGTGGCTGGAACACCAGAAACGGCTGATCAACGAAATGCGCCTGAACCTCGCGGACCAGAAGGCCCGCCAGTATCTGGCGGAACAGATGGAGCGCCATTTCTTCGGCTCCGGCGCGGACCAGGCATCCGGCTACGTGGCGCCGCCGTCGAGGTAGACGTGAACAACGATGGACAAGGACAACGGGCTCGGACCGGAGGTCGACGATGCGCTGATCGCGCGCAGCAGACGTACGTTCTCCAACCGCTATCTGAACCGCGAGCTCGGACTGCTCGAGTTCAACCGCCGGGTACTGGCGCAGGCTGCGGACACCGGCATCCCTCTGCTCGAGCGCCTGCGCTTCCTGTGCATCGTCAGCAGCAATCTCGATGAGTTCTTCGAGATCCGCGTCGCCGGCCTGAAGGCACAGATCGACATCGGCGCCGACGCCCCGGGACACGACGGACAGCCGCCCTCACGTGTCTACCGCGAAGTCGCGCGCGTGGCGCACGACCTGGTCGCCGCTCAGTACAGCCTGTGGAACGAGCACGTGCTGCCCTCGCTGGCGCACGAGGGCATCCGCTTCTTCCGCCGACGCGAATGGACACCGGCGCAGCGCGAATGGATCTCGGCCTATTTCTTCCGCGAGATCATGCCGGTGCTCACGCCGATCGGACTGGACCCGGCGCATCCGTTTCCGCGCATCCTGAACAAGAGCCTGAACTTCGCGGTGCAGCTCTCGGGCAAGGATGCCTTCGGACGCAGCTCCGGCATCGCACTGGTGCAGGCCCCGCGCGTGCTGCCGCGCGTGATCAAGCTGCCGGCGCAGCTGGCCGGCTGCGACCACGGCTTCGTCTTTCTCTCCTCCATCATCCATGCCCACGTCGGCGAGCTGTTCACGGGCATGGAAGTGCAGGGCTGCTATCAGTTCCGCGTCACGCGCAACAGCGATCTGTTCGTGGACGAGGAAGAGGTCAAGAATCTGCGCCTCGCACTGCAGGGCGAGCTGCCGCAGCGCCACTTCGGCGATGCCGTGCGTCTGGAGGTCGCCGATCTGTGCCCACCGATGATGAGCGAGTTCCTGCTGCAGCAGTTCGGCCTGGGTAGCGACGATCTGTACCAGGTCACCGGTCCGGTCAACCTCGTGCGCCTGATGCAGGTGCCGGACTGGGTCGATCGGCCCGACCTCAAATATCCGCCGTTCGCGCCGGGCATACCGGCGGCACTGATCAGGCAACCCGACATCTTCGCCGCCATCGGCAAGGGCGACATCCTGCTGCATCACCCGTTCCAGTCTTTCAAGCCCGTGATCGCGTTCATTGCGCAGGCGGCAAAGGATGCGGACGTGGTCGCCATCAAGCAGACGGTATACCGCACCGGCGCCGACTCGGAGCTGATGCGCATCCTCATCGACGCGGCGCGACGCGGCAAGGAGATCACCGTAGTGGTGGAGCTCATGGCGCGCTTCGACGAGGAGGCAAACCTGAACTGGGCGGCCCAGCTCGAGGAGGTCGGCGCGCACGTCGTCTACGGCGTGGTGGGCCACAAGACCCACGCCAAGCTGGCCATGGTGGTGCGGCGCGAAGGCGAGGGCCTGCGCCGCTACTGTCACATCGGCACCGGCAATTACCACTCGCGCACTTCCAACCTGTATACCGATTTCGGCGTGTTCACCAGCAACGAAGAAGTGTGCGCCGATGTCAACGACGTGTTCATGCAGCTCACCGGACTGGGCAAGGCCAGCAAGCTCAGGCATCTGTGGCAGTCGCCGTTCACCCTGCACCCGCAGCTGCTCGATTCCATCCGCCGCGAGGCGGAGGCGGCAGGCGCCGGCAAGAAGGCCGGCATCATCGCCAAGATGAACGCGCTGCTCGAACCCGACATCATCGACGCGCTGTATGCCGCCTCCAGCGCCGGCGTGCCGATCGATCTCATCGTGCGCGGCGTATGCGGGCTGCGCCCCGGCATTTCCGAATTGTCGGAGAACATCCGCGTGCGCTCGATCATCGGCCGCTTTCTCGAGCACCACCGCGTGTTTCATTTCGTCAGCACCGGCGAGACGTTCATCTCCAGCGCCGACTGGATGGACCGCAACTTCTTCCGCCGCATCGAAGTGTGCCTGCCGATCCTCGATCCGCGCCTGAAGAAACGCGTGGTCGAGGAGGGCCTGCGCAGGTACCTCGACGACAACTCGCAGGCCTGGGAGATGGATGCCGACGGCCACTACCAGCGTTGTCAACCAGCCAAGGGACAGGACGCGCGCTGCGCGCAAAGCGAGCTGCTGCAGGAGCTGGCAAGCGCCCCGCTGCCCGAGCCGCCGACAGCCAAGCACCGCCTGCGTCCGCGCAGGAAGGCCAAGGCCGCGGCGTGACCGCACGCGCATCGGCCGCACGGCGGCACACTCCTGCCCCGGCGGAAACGGCGCGCGACCCTGGCAGGCACGAGCGCATCGAGGCTCGACCATCCGATCCGGCAGCGGAGCACGCTGCCTCGACGTCGGAGCGGACGGCGCAGGGCACGGACGATCACGTCGAGCTGGAACTGAAGCTCGCGATTTCGGCGCAGCACGCGCGCCGCATCGCGCACCTGCCGCTGATCCGCAGCAGCACGAGCGGACGCGCAATCACGCGCGGCATGCACAGCGTGTACTACGACACGCCGCAACATGATCTGCAGCGTGCACAAACCGCTCTGCGCCTGCGGCGCGAGGGCGCGCGCTGGGTGCAGACGCTCAAGTTCGGCGGAGAGGTGGAAGGTGGCCTGCACCGACGCCACGAAGTCGAGACGCGCGTAGCCGCACAGCTGATCGACTACCAGGTGCTCGGCCATTCGTCGCTGCCCGCCCTGTTCCATGATGCCGCGCTGCGCGCCGCGCTCGGCCCGGTGTTCACGGCCGATTTCCGACGCACCGTGCGCCTGCTCTCGCCCACACCAGGAACGCTGATCGAGCTGTGCGTGGATATCGGCGAGCTGCGCGCAGACGACCGCCGGGCACCGATCTGCGAGATCGAGCTGGAGCTCAAGTCGGGGGAACCCATCGCCCTGCTCGACTTCGCGGATGCCCTGGTGCAGCAAGTGCCGGCTCGGCTGGAACCGGCAAGCAAGGCCGAGCGCGGCTACATGCTGGCGCAAGCGCGCTCCCCGGCACCGGTGAAGGCAACGGCGCCTGCGCTGGATGCCGGGATGACAATGGAGGAGATATTCCGCGCAATCGTCTTCGGCTGCGTACTACAGCTGCAGGCCAACGAGGCGGGGGTGATCGAAGGCCACGATGTCGAATATCTGCATCAGGCGCGCGTGGCGCTGCGCCGCTTGCGCTCGGCGATCACGGTATTCGATACAGCATTCCCGAAAGCCGGCTACGCTGCTGTGCTGGAGGAGCTGCGCTGGCTCGGCGGCTGCCTGGGGCCGGCACGCGACTGGGACGTGTTCGTCCTGTTCACGCTGCCGCAGCTGCTGCGCGCGTTTCCGGACGAAGCAGGATTGAGGGTCCTCGAGCAGCGGGCCGAGCGTCTGCGTATGCAGAGCGGCGCCATTGCGCGCGGGGCTTTGGGCAGCACGCGCTACACGCGCCTGCTGCTGGCGCTGATCGGACTGTTCCACCGCAGACCGTGGCTGGTATCTGCGGACTCGCAAGCCGAGGCGCTGCGCGCGCTGACACCTGCACAGTTTGCCGAGCAGATGCTGACACGCCGGCATCGCAAGGTGGTCAAGCGCGGGCGTCATCACGCGCAGCTCGATCATGCCGGGCTGCACACGCTGCGCATCGAGGTGAAGAAACTGCGCTACGCCGCCGAGTTCATGACCACCTTGTACGAGCGCAAGACACGCGCTACCTATGTGGAGGCGCTGGCGCGACTGCAGGAGCTGCTCGGCGGCCTGAACGATGCTGCAACCGTGGAGCGTCTGTGCCACGCGCTGCGCGACTCGACCGCAGGGGAGCCGGTGGGCGAGGCAGTGGGCCTGCTGCGCGGCTGGGCGGCGGCACTGGCACAGGATCACCTGCGCGGGCTGTCGCGCGCCTGGAAGCGCTTTCGCGACGCACGGCCCTTCTGGTAGACGAAATCCGCTCATCGAGGAACCACGGATGGATCTGATCCTGTGGCGGCACGCGGAGGCCGAGGACGGTGTTCCGGACATGGAGCGCCAGCTCACGAGCAAGGGACGCAAGCAGGCGGCGAAGGTCGCCGCCTGGCTCGAGCAACGGCTACCGGCCGGCACACTGGTAATGGTGAGCCCCGCGACGCGCGCCCGGCAGACCGCGGACGCGCTCACTGCGGCCTATGAAACCGTGCCGGCGATCGCGCCCGGCGCCGCGCCCACTGCGTTGCTGGAAGCGACCGGCTGGCCCGAAAGCGGCGGCAGTGTTCTGATCGTGGGGCATCAACCCACGCTGGGCCAGGTTGCAGGTTGGCTGCTGGCCGGAGAAACACGCGAGTGGGCGCTCAAGAAGGGCGGCGTGTTGTGGTTGACGCGGCGCATGCGCGGCGGCACCGCGCAGGTGGTGCTGAAGGCAGCGATATCGCCAGATCTGCTCTAGGGAAGCTCTGCACCTGGGGGCACGCCGAGTTGACCTATACTCGCCGCATGCATCGTATCGTTGCGATCCTGATTCTCGTTCTGCTGAGCGCATGGCTGCCGCTGCAGCCGGTGGCCGCGCTCGCCATGCCGTTCTGCGACCACGGTCAGCAGAATGAGCAGGTCCATTCGGGCGCAGCCCATGCCGGTGCGCATCACGCCAGCCACGACCACGATTACGATCACGGCGATGAACAGACGCGCGGCGCGAAAGTGTTGCCCGGCTGCAACGACTGCGGTCCGTGCCATCTCGCCTGCGCGCCGATGCTCGGTGTCTCACCCATACCCGGTGGCGATGTACCGGTGCGCGATTTCCATCCCTTCCTTTTTGCGGTTCCGGTCAGCTTGACGCTGGACCAGCCGCATCCCCCTCCGCTAGCGCTCTAGCAGCAGCACACCAGGAAACACCGGCCAGATCTGCCGATGCGCACCGCTCGTGTGCGCGTGTCGGCACGTCCGGTTCACGTACACGCCCCGCATCACGCGACGGCGGCGTGCACCCATCGTTTTCGGAGGCTCGAATGAATTCCCTCAAGCTGCTGGCTGCACCCGCGTGCGCGCTGCTGCTGCTCGCCTGCACCTCGCTTCCCGCACCCGACTACCCGCTTCAGCATCCGGCCAATCCCGCCGCAGCCGCAGCGCCGGTAGACGATCCCCGCTCCGCGCTCGCCGACTACCGGCCGGCGGATGGACGAACGCCGTCGTCCAGCCATGTGCCGACGCAGGCCCATGAGCATGCGGGCCATCATCATCCGGCCACGCCATCGGCCGATCCGCACGCCGGCCACACGCAGCATTCGAGCGCGCCGGACGCGGCTCGGGATGCCGCGCATGAGCACCCACCGACGCAGGAGGACGAGCATGCGCAGCATCACTAGAACGCTGCTGGGCGCGGCCGTGATCGTCACCGGGTTGAGCGGGTGCGCGACCACGGATCCGCAGCACGGCTTCACCCAGGTCCAGGGCAGCCTGGCATCGCGGCTGGACAGCGAAATACGCTGGCTGCGCGAGGACCAGGAAGCCGAAGTACGCGCAACGCTCGACCGGCTCCTGTCGCGACCGCTGACAGCGGGCTCCGCAGTGCAGATCGCGCTGCTGAACAATCCTCGCCTGCAGGCCGATTTCGAACGGCTGGGTATTGCGCAGGCCGATCTGGTCGAGGCCGGACTGCTGGACAATCCGGTGTTGTCGCTCACCGTGTACTCGGGTAGTCCAGGCACCATCACCGAAGCCGGCATCGTGCAGGATCTGATCGGCCTGCTGAGCCTCTCGGCGCGCAAAAAGATCGCCGGTGCGCAAGCCGGGCAGGTGATCGCCACCACGGCCCAGCGCGTGCTGGAGCTGACGGCGCAGGTCAAGACGCAGTACTACACCGTGGTCGGCGATGCGCAGGCGCTGGAGCTTGCCCGGCAGGTGGTGGCGAGCACGGAGGCAGCGGCGGAGTTCGCGCGACGACAGCTGGAGGCCGGCAATCTGAGCCGGCGCGAGCAGGCGCTGCAGCAGGCCTTCCACGCGCAAAGCGTGCTCGAGCTGGCGCAGTCCCAGGCGCAACTGGCTGCCGAGCGCGAGAAGCTCAATGCGCTGCTGGGGTTGTGGGGCGAGGACACGCGCTGGAACACGGTCGATCGCCTGCCGGAGCTGCCGCAGACGCTGCCGCCTCTGGACGGCGTCGAGCACACTGCCGTGGCGCAACGGCTCGATCTGCAGGCCGCGCGCAAGGAAGCCGAGGCGGCAGCCCAGGCGTCGCATCTGACACGCCAGTTCCGCTTCCTGGCCCCGTTGGGGTTGGGTGTGGCCTACAAGCGCGAGGCCGACGGTGAAGATTTCTTCGGGCCCGAAATCGAGATCGGACTGCCGATCTTCAACCGCGGTCAGGCGCGCCTGGAACGCGCGCGCGCTGAGTCGACCATGCACGCGCGCAACGTCGCTGCGCTGGCGGTGGAGATCCGCGCGCAGGCACGGGCTGCGCGCAGGCAGGTGCAGGCCGCCAGCGAAACCGTACGCCACTACGAGCAGGCGCTGCTGCCGCTGCAGCAATCGATCGTGGACGAGACGCTGAAGTTCTACAACGGCATGCAGATCGGCGTCTACGACCTCCTGCTGGCGCAGCAGGCGCAAGTGCACGGCGCGCGCCAGTACGTCACCGCCAAGAAGACGTTCTGGCATGCCTGGGTCGATCTCGAACGCGCCCTGGGTGGCCGCATTCCCGTCTCCGTCTCCGCCCCAACCCCTGTGCAGCCGCAGCCCGAAGCAGCGCCGGCGCACGGCCACGAACACGAGTGAGGAATCATGATCACCAGACGACAACTATTGAAAGGCGGTGCGGCAATGCTCAGCGGCGCCGTTGCATCCGCCGCATTCCGCCCCGCCTCCGCACAGGCCAGCGCCGCAGCGCGCACGCAGCCGCCGCTGGCGCCGCCCGCCGGCCAGCACTACACACCGGTGGTGACGCCCAACGGCGGAACGCTGCCATACAAGCTGCACGACGGCGTCAAGGTGTTCCATTTGATCGCCGAACCGGTCGAACGCGAGTTCGCGCCCGGCATGACCGTCCGGTGCTGGGGCTACAACGGCCAGACCCCGGGTCCGACCATCGAGTGCGTGGAAGGCGACCGCGTGCGCATCCTGGTCACCAATCGCCTGCCCGAGCACACCAGCGTGCACTGGCACGGCATCTTCCTGCCCAACGGCATGGACGGCGTGGCCGGGCTTACACAGCCCCACATCCAGCCGGGTGAGACCTTCGCCTACGAGTTCACCCTGCGCCAGAACGGTACTTTCATGTACCACCCGCACGCCGATGAGATGGTGCAGATGGCACTGGGCATGCAAGGCTTCTTCATCGTGCATCCGCGCGAGCCGGAGCAGCCACGCATCGACCGCGACTACTGCATCATGCTGATGAGCTTCGCCGTGCATGCAGGCACCTGGCGGCCGGATCCGTCGGTCATGACCGACTTCAACATGTGGACCTTCAACAGCCGGATTTTCCCGGGCACCGATGCCCTGGTCGCCGGTCTGGGCGAGCGCGTGCGCATCCGCTTTGCCA
>JAHCKU010000094.1 GCA_026125625.1 Burkholderiales bacterium
AGTGTTCATCATCTGTGGTATCTTGACATTGTCATGGCTGGCGGTCGCCTTCGGCATGCGGACGCCCGATCGCCTCGGCACGCGCACCTATCCCCTGCCGCAGATGGACGAGCATCATGCCCAGGGACTGTCACGCGAGCTGGCGCAGGCCCCAGGGGTGCGTGAGGCGCGGGTGCTCACCGGGGAGCGCGTGGCGCGGCTGATCGTCGACAGCGCGCGGTTCGACGAGCAACATGTTCTTCGGCTCATTTCGGGAGAGATACGCTAATGGCATCGGTCAACAAAGTCATTCTCATCGGCAATCTCGGGCGCGATCCCGAGGTGCGCTATCTGCCCAGCGGCGAAGCGGTCGCCAATTTCAGCATCGCCACCACGGAGAAATGGAAGGACAAGGCGGGCGAGATGCAGGAGCAGACCGAATGGCACCGCATCTCCTTCTTCGGGCGGCAGGCGGAGATCTGCGGCGAGTACCTGCGCAAAGGCAGTTCCGTCTATGTGGAGGGACGGCTGCAGACGCGCAAATGGACGGACAAGGACGGCAACGAACGCACCACCACCGAGGTACGCGGCGATCGCATGCAGATGCTCGGCTCGCGCGGCGGCGGCGCCAGCGCCGAGACGCGCGAAGCCGACTATTCCGCCGGAGAGTCTGCGCCCGCACGGCGGCCGGCACCGGCCACCGCGGCCAAGAAGCCGAGCAGCTTCGACGATCTGGACGACGACATTCCGTTCTAGCGCGGTTACGGCCCCCTAAATCACTCTCGCCACCAAGATATGCGCAAGACATGAAGCTGTACGAGCTGCAGCACAGGGACGGTCTGAACAGCCTGACGCAGGCCGAGCGGCCCGCGCCCCGGCCCGGCCCGGGTGAAGTGCTGCTGAACATGCGCGCCTGGTCGCTCAACTTCCGCGACCTGTCGGTAGCAAGGGGTGCGTACGGCGGACCGCCGCCCCTGGGCCGCATACCGTTGTCTGACGGGGTCGGCGAGGTGGCGGAGGTCGGTGCCGGGGTCACGCGCGTGCAGGTCGGCGACCGCGTCGCCGGCTGCTTCATGCAGGGCTGGCTCGCCGGCGGCATCACTGCCGAGATGGCTGCCACCGCTCTGGGTGGCGCGATCGACGGCATGCTGGCTGAGCAGGTAGTGCTGTCGGAACAGGGCGTGGTGAAAGTGCCGGCGCATCTGAGCGACGAGGAGGCCGCCACGCTGCCGTGCGCGGCGGTGACGGCGTGGAATGCGCTGGTACGCCAGGCACAGATCAGGGCCGGGGACACGGTGGTGTGCCTGGGCACCGGCGGCGTATCGCTGTTCGCGCTGCAGTTCGCCAAGATGCACGGTGCGCGCGTGATCATCACTTCCAGCAGCGACGACAAGCTGGCGCTGGCGCGGCGCCTGGGTGCGGACGAGATGATCAATTACCGGCGCGAACCGGACTGGGATCAGGCAGTGGTGGCGCGCACCGGCGGGCGCGGTGCCGACGTGGTGGTCGAGGTGGGCGGGGCCGGCACCTTGGAGAAATCGCTCAACGCGGTGCGCGTCGGCGGCATCGTGCCGCTGATCGGCGTGCTGACCGGGGTGGCCGGACCGATTCCCACGGCCGCCATCTTGCGGCGCTCCATCCGGGTGCAGGGCGTGTACGTCGGTTCGCGCGAGATGTTCGAGGAAATGAATCGCGCCATCGAACTGCATCAACTGCACCCGCACATCGACCGCAGCTTCGGCTTCGACCAGGCGCGTTCCGCCTACGAGCACCTGGCCGGTGCCGGTCACACGGGCAAGGTCACGATCTCCCTCTAAGGGAGCTCCGAAGGAGCTGCCCCAGGTTCTTTCGATTTCCATTTTTCCCTTTCGCCGCACGGGTTTAAGGCGCGGGGGATTTGTGGCAAGATGTATGGTCCAACAAGCATTGCACGCGGCAGCCGTCACCTGCCCGCTCCTCTTCCGATTTTCACGAGCACTCCATGGCGCTTCGCAACGTTTCCCTCGACGACAAGTACACCCTGCAATCCGGGCGCATCTATATCACCGGTACCCAGGCGCTGGTGCGCCTGCCGCTGATGCAGCATTTGCGCGACAAGGCTGCCGGCTTCCACACCGGCGGCTACATCAGCGGCTATCGCGGCTCGCCGTTGGGCGGTTACGACCAGCAGCTATGGGCAGCGAAGAAGCTGCTGAAGGAGCATCACGTCGTCTTCAACCCGGGCGTGAACGAGGACTTGGCCGCCACCGCGTGCTGGGGCACGCAGCAGCTGGGCTTCCACGGCGAGCCCAACTACGACGGCGTGTTCGCCATCTGGTACGGCAAGGGGCCGGGGGTGGATCGCACGGGAGATGCTTTCCGGCACGCCAATCTCGCCGGCACCCACGCGCGTGGCGGCGTGCTCGCCCTCATGGGCGACGATCACACCTGTGAGTCGTCGACCACTGCACACCAGAGCGAATACGCGATGGTCGACGCCATGATGCCGGTGCTCAACCCCGCCGGCGTGCAGGAGCTATTGGATTACGGCATCTACGGCTGGGCGCTGTCGCGCTACGCCGGCGTGTGGGTCGGACTGAAGTGCATGAAGGACGTGATCGATGCCTCGGGCTCGATCGACGTCAGTCCCGAGCGCGTGCAGATCGTCACGCCGGGCGACCACGTCCTGCCCGAAGGCGGACTCGGCATCCGCTGGCCCGACCAGCCCCTGGATCAGGAGGCACGCCTGCATCGCTACAAGCTCGACGCCGTCCGCGCCTTCGCGCGCGCCAACAAGCTCGACCGCGTGGTAATGGATGCGCCGGGCGCGAAGCTGGGCATCGTCACCTGTGGCAAGTCGTACATGGATGTGCGCCAGGCGCTGCAATACCTCGGCATCGACGAGGTCGAAGCCGCCCGCCTCGGCCTGCGCCTGTACAAAGTCGGCATGACCTTCCCGCTCGAGCCGCAGGGCCTGCACGCTTTCGCGCAAGGGCTGGACAGGATCGTGGTGGTCGAAGAGAAACGCGGTCTGGTGGACTCGCAGCTCAAGGAGATTCTGTACGGCACTGCCCATGCACCGCGCGTGATCGGCAAGGCCGACGAGCACGGCAGCATGCTGTTCCAGAGCGACGGCGCGCTCGATCCCAATCACATCGCCGTCCAGATCGGACGGCGCATCCTCGAGCAGGTGCATGACGAGCAGCTGGCGCAACGCGTGGCCGAGCAGGAGAAGCTGGAGACGCGCGTGCCGGAGAAGCCGGCGATGGACCGCACGCCCTACTTCTGCTCCGGGTGCCCGCATAACACCGGCACCAAGGTGCCCGAGGGCAGCATCGCGCTGGCCGGCATCGGCTGCCACTTCATGTCGCAGTGGATGAACCGCAACACCGCGGGCTACACGCAGATGGGCGGCGAGGGCGCGAGCTGGATGGGCGAGGCGCCTTTCGTGAAGACTCGCCACGTGTTCCAGAACATCGGCGACGGCACCTATTTCCATTCCGGATTCCTGGCGGTGCGCGCGGCCATTGCCTCCGGCATCAACGTCACCTACAAGATCCTGTACAACGATGCCGTGGCCATGACCGGCGGCCAGCATATCGACGGCAACCTGACGCCGTCGCAGATCGCCGCCGAACTGCTCGCCGAAGGCGTGAAGAAAGTTGCGGTGGTCACCGACGAGCCGCACAAATATCCGGCCAATGCATTTCCGGCGGCGGTCACCATCCATCATCGCGACGACTACGATCGCGTACAGCGCGAGTTCCGCGAGATCGAGGGCACCAGCGCGATCATCTACGATCAGACCTGCGCTTCGGAGAAGCGCCGGCGCCGCAAGCGCAACGCCTACCCCGATCCCGCCAAGCGCGCTTTCATCAACGATCTGGTGTGCGAAGGATGTGGCGATTGCGGCGTGCAATCGAACTGCGTATCGGTCGCGCCGCTGGAGACCGAGTTCGGCCGCAAGCGGCGCATCGACCAGTCCTCGTGCAACAAGGACTACTCGTGCGTGAAGGGCTTCTGTCCGAGCTTCGTCACCGTGCACGGTGGTGGGGTACGCAAGGGTACGGGCGCAGGCAGGAGCGCAGACGGCGGCAAGGATGCGACGAGTCCGTTCCCGGTGCTGCCGGAACCGACGCTGCCGGCGCTCGACCAGCCCTACGGTGTCCTGGTTACCGGCGTCGGCGGCACTGGCGTGGTCACCATCGGTGCCATCGTGGGCATGGCCGCGCACCTCGAGAACAGAGGCTTCTCCAGCCTGGACATGGCAGGACTGGCGCAGAAGGGCGGCGCGGTGTGGAGCCACCTGCAGATCGCCGCACGACCGGAAGACATCAAGACCGTGCGCCTCGGTTCCGGCGGAGCACGCGTGGTGCTCGGCTGCGACCTGGTGGTCTCCGCCAGTCAGAAGACGATGGATGTCACGCGTCCCGGCACGCGCATGGTGGTGAACATGCATCAGCAGATGACCGGTGATTTCACCCGCAATGCCAATTTCATCTTTCCCGCGCAGTCCTTGCAGCGCACCATCGGCAAGGGCGTGGGGGAGAGCAACGCCCAGTTCGTCGAGGCCACGCGCGTGGCCACCGCGCTCATCGGCGACTCCATCGCCACCAACATGTTCATGCTCGGCTTCGCTTATCAGAAAGGCCTGATCCCGGTTTCGGCCGAGGCCATCGACAAGGCCATCGAGCTGAACGGCGCAGCGGTGAAGATGAACCAGGCGGCATTCCTGTGGGGTCGGCGCATGGCGGTGGATCCGGCGGCCGTGGAGCGCATGATCGCGCCGAAGATGCCGGCAGCGCAGGCTGCGCCCGTCGCGCAGACGCTCGACGAGATGGTGCAGAAGCGGGTGGCCTTCCTCACGGCTTATCAGAACGCCGCCTATGCGCAGCGCTACGCCGACCTGGTGGCGCGCGTGCGGCGCGAGGAGCAGAGCCGGGCGAAGGGCTTGAGCGGACTGGCCGAAGCGGTGGCGCGCTACTACTTCAAGCTCATGGCCTACAAGGACGAATACGAAGTCGCACGTCTGTACGCCGATCCGGCATTCATGGAGAAGCTCAACGCGCAGTTCGAAGGTGATTTCCGGCTGCACTTCCACCTCGCACCGCCGCTTCTGGCCAAGCGCAACGACAAAGGCGAGCTGGTGAAGAAGGAATACGGCCCGTGGATGTTCAGCGCGTTCAAACTGCTCGCCAGGCTCAGATTCCTGCGCGGCAGCGCGCTGGACGTATTCGGCTACACGCACGAGCGGCGCACCGAGCGCAAGCTGATCGAGGACTACGCTGCGTGCATCGAAGATCTGCTGGGCAACCTGACACCGGACAATCACGCGCTCGCGGTGCAGATCGCCTCGATCCCGGAGGACATCCGCGGCTTCGGGCACGTCAAGGAGCGCCACTTGCGCGCAGCCAAGGAGAAGGAGGCAAGGCTGCTGGAAGCCTTTCGCTCGCCACAGATCGCGCGTGCCGCCGCGTAGGCGAGGATATCCGGCTCGCCACACCGGCTGCGCACGCGGCTTGCGGGACGATTGGAACGCAATCGATGCGGAGGAGCCATGGCGAGCAATGGCAATAGTCGAATCCGGGTGCTGTGCGCAGATAGCGCCCGCGCCCGGTTTTTCAGCACGGCGACCCCTTCCAGCCCTTTGGAGGAGCGCGAGGTCCTGGTCAATCCCGAGGCCCGCCAGCCGGAGCAGGATCTGATCACCGATCAGGCTGGTCGTACTTTCTCCAGCCGGTTCGGACCCGGACGCGGCACCATGGGCGGGGAGGGGGAAGCACGCGAGCACGACATCGAGATATTCGCGCATCGCATCGCGCAGCGCCTGAACGAGCTGCGCGTGCGCGACGAGATGAGGGTGCTGATCCTGGTGGCGCCGCCGGCCTTTCTCGGCCTGTTGCGCAAGAGTCTCGACGAGCACGTGCTGGCGATGGTCACGCTCACTCTCGATAAAGACTTGTCGCAGCTACGCGGCGATGAGCTGCGCAGCCGCCTGCCGCAGCGGCTGGCCTGACAGCCTGTTGCAAGTCACTGCGCGGGGCTGATGCGGGGGTCGTATGGTCCCCCTGCGCAGCTGCCGTCGCACGCGTATTCTTGCGACCTTTCGCCAGTCTTCGAGGAAGCGATGAGCCGCATCAACAGGATCGAAGTTCACGTCTTTGGTTTCGATGCGCCCAACCTGGGCGCGGTGCGCGGCGCGGGGGTCGGCGCCTTCGGCTACGCGAAAGGCGCCAGGACGCGCATCAGCAAGTACGCCGTGGTGATCATGACCGACAACGGTTTGCGCGGCGAGTACGTCACCCACTGGGTCGCCTCCGGCTCCGCGCTCGGCCAGACGCTGATGCTCGCCCCCTATCTGCTGGGCAAGGAAGCCGAGGCGCGCGAGCTGATCTACGACGATCTCAAGCGCCAGGCACGGCAGTTCGATCACATGGGCCACGGTCCGCTCGACATCGCGTTGTGGGATCTGCACGGCAAAAAGCTCGGCGTGTCCGTCTCCGAGATGCTGGGTGGCTACCGCAAGCGACTGCCGGCCTACGCCAGCACCTATCACGGCGATCGCAACGGCGGGCTGGACAGCAAGGAGGCATTCGCCGCCTTCGCCCAGCAGTGCTACGAGATGGGCTATCGCGCCTTCAAGATCCATGGCTGGAACGACGGCAACGTGCGCGAGGAAGCGCAGAACCTGCTGCACGTGCGCAAGGTGGTGGGCGAGGGCATGAACCTGATGATCGATCCGGCCTGCGAGCTGCGCACCTTCGCCGATGCGCTGTACGTGGGCCGTGCCTGCGACGAGGCCAACTATTTCTGGTACGAGGATCCGTTCCGCGATGGCGGCACCTCCGCCTTCGCGCACAAGAAGCTGCGCGAGATGATCCGCACGCCGATCCTGCAGACCGAGCACGTGCGCGGCGTGGAGCCGAAGGCCGATTTCCTGATCCAGGGTGGTACTGATTTCCTGCGCGCCGATCCCGAGTACGACATGGGCATCACCGGTGCGATGAAGATCGCGCACCTGGCCGAATCCTTCGGCGTAGACGTCGAGATCCATGCCTGCGGTCCCGCGCACCGGCATTGCATGTCCGCCACACGCAACAGCAACTACTACGAGGTTGCCCTGGTGGGGCCGGACACCCCCAACGCCGTGCCGCCGGTGTACAAGTGCGGCTACAGCGATCAGCTCGACTGCATCGGCAAGGACGGCTGCGTGCCGGTGCCGACCGGTCCGGGTCTCGGCGTGGAGTACGACTGGGACTTCATCAGCGCCAACCGCACCGCGCTGCACGTGCTCGAGTAAACGGCAGCAGGCCGGCCGATGGCCTCAGTAGTCTTCGGCGGCGCGCAGCAGCACCTCGCACACGCGCGCCTGCTGCGCCTCGGTGAGCATCGGGAACATCGGCAGCGACAGCACTTCCTCCGCCGCGCGCTCCGAGTGCGGCAGGGAAGCAGGTGTGCCGCGCGCGGCGTACACGTCCTGCCGGTGTAGAGGAATCGGGTAGTAGATCATCGAGCCGATGCGCGCGGCCTCCAGCGCCGCCTTGATCGCGTCGCGCCGTGCGCTGCGGATGGTGTACTGGTGATACACGTGCGTGCCCTGACCGTGCTCGGGCGGGGTAACGACGCTGCTCCCGGCCAGCCGGCGGTCGTACTCGAGCGCCTTCTCGCGCCGCAGGGCATTGAGGCGATCCAGGTGCGCGAGCTTGACGCGCAGGATCGCGGCCTGCATCTCGTCCAGCCGGCAGTTGTAGCCGATCACGTGATGGTGGTAGCGTGCGCGGCTGCCGTGGTTGCGCAGCACGCGGATCTCCTCGGCCAGGCGGGCATCGGCGGTCACCACCATGCCGCCGTCGCCATAGGCGCCGAGATTCTTGCTCGGATAGAAGGAGAAGCAGCCGGCCACGCCCCAGCTCGCGCAGCGGCGGCCGGCGATGTCCGCGCCGATGGACTGCGCGCAGTCCTCCACCAGGGCGATGCCCTTGCGCGCGCATAGCGCCTGCAGGCGCGGCAGGTCGGCGCACTGGCCGAACAGGTGCACGGCGATCAACGCCTTGGTGCGCGGCGTGATGGCGCGTTCGGCTGCATCCGGATCGATGTTGAACGTGTGCGGATCGACATCCACGAACACCGGCGTGGCGCCGGTGTAGTCGACCGGCTCGCTGGTGCCGATGAAGGTGAAGGCCGGCACGATGACTTCATCGCCGGCGCCGATACCCAGCGCGCGCAGCACCAGATGGATGGCGTCGGTGCCGTTGGCCACGCCGATGCCGTGCTCGACGTTGCAGTAGTGCGCCACTTCGCGCTCCAGCGCCAGCCCCTGCGGGCCGAGCACGAATTGCCCGGCTTGCAGCACGCTCAGCACAGACTGCGTGAGCTGCGGCTCGAACAGCGCATACTCGGCCTTGAGGTCGAGCATCGGGATCGGTTCTGGCATCGCGCCGGCGCTCACAGGCTCTTTTCCTGGCTGGCAGTGACCGCGTTCAAGGTGACGTTCATCTGCTGGCAGATCTTCAGCGCCACCTCCAGCGCACGCCGGCCATCCTCGCCGGAGACCGCCGGCTCGCTGCCTTCACGCACCGCGCGCACGAACGCGGTGATCTCGGCCAGCAGCGGATCAGCCTGCTGGAACTGCTGCTCGTGCGGCAGGATGCGCGGCATGCCGTCCGGTCCGCTGCCGTCGCCCTCCTTGCGCACGCTGCGCACGTGGAACTTCTCGTAGTCGATGGACAGGTACAGATCCGGCTGGAAGATGCGCAGCTTGCGTACCGACTGCTGGCTCACGCGGCTGGAGGAGACGTTGGCCACGCAGCCATCGGCGAACTCGATGCGGGCGTTGGCAATGTCCACCGCCTCGGTCAGCACGCGAAAGCCGCTGGAGCGTACGTCGGTGATCTCGCTGCGCACCAGGCTGAGGATCAGGTCGATGTCGTGGATCATCAGATCGAGGACCACGTTGACGTCGGTTCCGCGCGGCTTGAACACCGCCAGGCGTTCGGACTCGATGAACAGCGGCCGCGTGATCTGCTCGCGCACCGCCAGGATGGCGGGGTTGAAGCGCTCGAGATGGCCGACCTGGAACACCCGGCCCTTGTCTGCGGCCAGCCGCACCAGCTCGCGTGCTTCCTCGACCGTGCGCGTGACCGGCTTCTCCACCAGAATGTGCACGCCTGCTTCCAGGCAGGCGCATGCCACCTCGTGGTGGCGCTCGGTCGGCACGACGATGGAAGCCAGATCGATGCGCCCGAGCAGGTCGCGGAAGTCGGTCAGTGCGCTGCTGCCGGTGCGCCGGGCGACTTCGTGCGCGCGCGTGCCGTCGACGTCGACCACGCCGATCA
>JAHCKU010000095.1 GCA_026125625.1 Burkholderiales bacterium
GCGCTTCAAGGCCTGGGCGCCGCCCTCGGCGCTGCATCCCACCATCAAGGTGCATACGCCGCTGACCTTCGACGTCGTCGACTTGTGGAGCGGGCGATCGCTGGGTGGTTGCACTTACCACGTGGCACATCCCGGTGGCCGCAACTATGGGCGCTTCCCGGTGAACGCCAATGAGGCCGAAGCGCGGCGCATGGCGCGTTTTGCGGCTTACGGTCATACTCCCGGCGAAGTCGCCTGCCGTCCCGAGCGCGCCAGCGACGAATTTCCGTGTACGCTCGATTTGCGTCGCAAGCCCATTCCCGATGGCGGTATGCCGTTCGTGGTCCCGCTTTCCGTCGAGCAGGCGCAGCAGCAACAACAACAGCAGTAACGACAGTAGACGGCGTGGCGGCGGGTACCAGGCTTGCTGAATCCGCTGGCGGGTCCGATCCGCTTCGGCTTCGCATGATCGAGGCCGATCAAGTCGAGGCTTGCCAGTCGGGCTCGAACCGGAACGGTCATTTTCGATTCGCGCGTCGGTCGTTCAAAAAACAGAGGAGACATTGATGTTCGAAGGCACTGGTGTGGATGCACAGCGTGCGCGCTACGAGCGCCCGGAATTGGCGTGGATGTTCTTTCGCAACTTCCTGCGGCATCCGGCCACCGTGGCCTCCATCGTACCCAGCTCGCGCTTCCTCACGCGCTGCCTGGCGGATATCGCACGCAGAGATCGGCCTCGCACCGTCGTCGAGCTCGGCCCCGGCACCGGCTGTACCACACGCGCTTTGCTCGACATCCTGCCGCGAGAAGGCCGTCTTCTGGCCATCGACGTCGAGGAAGAGTTCGTCGTCAACCTGCGCAACGAACCGGATGAGCGGTTGCTGGTACAGCATGGCAGAGCGGATTGCCTGAACGAAGCCCTGCTGGCCCATCGCCTGGCCCATCCCGACCTGATCGTCTCCGGCATACCGTTCTCGACCATGCCTGCACAGGAAGGACGCCGTATCCTGCAGCAGGTGTGGACATCTCTGGCTCCAGGCGGTCGCTTCCTCGCCTATCAGGTGCGCGGCCACGTCGCACGCTACGCACGCGAGTGGATGGGCACTCCGCAGGTGCGCATGGAGGTGCGCAACGTGCCACCCATGCGCATCTACTGCTGGCGCAAGCCGGCGGGGGCAGCATGACGCAGACGCGCACCACCGTGTCGGGCCGGCGGGGGCAGGCGCGCACGCGCTGGCCGGCATGGCTACTGGCGATCATGCTGTTGCCGCTGGCTGCCATGGCCGAGGAATGGGTCGAGGTCGGCGCCGACACCGAGGCAAAGTATTACGTGGACACCACGTCCATCGAAACCGATGGTGAGACCATCCGCTTTCGCAAGCGGGGCATCTATACCAATCCGCTGACGGACAACTTCAGCGGCCGGCCGGTGCGCTTCAAGGAGAGCATCGGCACGGTGGAAGTCGATTGCGGGCGCCATATCAATCGCGTCATTTCCCTCGACATGCTGGGCATGGACGGCGAGGTGGTATGGTCGTCCGGCATGATGCCCAAGCGCATGTGGGAGGAAGTGAACGACAACAGCCACGGCGGCTTGACCTACGCCTACGTGTGCCGGAGCGTGGGCCGCTCCTGACCATCCCGCTCCATCGCTGACGCAGGGGATTCGGTAAGGCAGGCGGGCACGGCGCATGCCGGCGTGGCGGCATGCCTCCTCCGACTGCACCTTCCTCGCCGCGCCCGGGCGTCGCCCGTGGCGGTGCCCGCCGTCGTGCCGCCGTGACGGACGATGGCAGCGTGCACGAGGCGCTGCGCACCTACGAGAGCAAACGGCGTTTCGAGCGTACACCCGAGCCGGGGCCGGCCCCGGCCCGCACCGGCAGCGGCCCGCTGCTGTTCGTGGTGCAGCAGCACGCCGCACGCAGGATGCATTGGGATTTCCGGCTGGAGCTCGATGGCATCCTCAAGTCCTGGGCGGTTCCGAAAACTCCCTCCCTCGATCCTGCCGACAAGCGTCTGGCGGTGCAGACGGAGGATCATCCGTTCGACTACGCCTCGTTCGAGGGTGTGATCCCGCCCCGGCAGTATGGCGCGGGCGAGGTGATCGTGTGGGACTGCGGGGTGTACTCGCCGGACGAGGACGGCAACACCAGTTTCGAAGACCGTGCGCAAGCCCAGCAACGCCTGCGCGCCGCGCTGGCCACGGGCAAGCTCAGCATCCAGCTGCGCGGCGAGAAGCTCAAGGGCTCGTTTGCCCTGGTGCGGACCAGGCAGCCCGGCCACTGGCTGTTGATCAAGCATCGTGATCGCTTCGCCGGTACCGCCGCAGGCCCCTCATGGGAGCGCTCGGTGCTGTCGGGCATGGAAGTGCAGGCGCTACGCACGCACACCCCGGCGCCCAGGCAGGGAGCCGCCGCCCTGGTGGTGGCCGGCCCCCGCGAACCGTTCCCCGACAGCCTGACGCCGATGCTGGCCGAGCTTGGTAGCGGCCTGGTCACTCAGCCTGGCTGGATGTACGAGCCCAAGCTGGACGGCTACCGCGTGCTCGCGTTCATCGAGCACGGAGAGGTGAGCTTGCGCTCGCGCCGCCGCGGGCTCGATCTGATGCATGCTTTTCCCCGCATCGTCGAGGAGCTGGGGCGGCAGAGCGTGAGCACGATGGTGCTCGACGGCGAGATCGTGGCGCTGGAGCGGGATGGGCGCCCATCGTTCAACGCCTTGCAGAACCGTGCACGGCTCAAGACCGCCCATGACATCGACCAGGCGGAGCGCGTCAACCCGGCCGTGCTCTATTGCTTCGATCTGCTGCATTTCGCCGGCATCGACGTGCGCGATGCACCGTACGCAGCACGTCATCGCTATCTTGCGCAGTGCCTGCTGCCGGACGACCATGTCAAGCTGGTCGATACGCTCGAGGACGGCGAGTCGCTGTACCGGGCGGCGCTGGCGCACGGCTTCGAGGGTGTGATGGCCAAGCGTCGTGACGCCCCCTATCTGCCCGGGCAGCGTAGTGGCGACTGGCTGAAGATCAAGCCCACGCGCAGCGCCGAATTCCTCGTGGGCGGCTACACCAAAGGCAAGGGCGCGAGGGCAGCACTCGGTGCCCTGCTGATCGGCTATCGCGATGGTGCCGTGCTGCGCTATGCCGGTCGCGTCGGTACCGGCTTCGATGACGCCACACTGAAGCATCTGCGCCAGCTGCTCGGCGTGCGCCGCCGGGCGCGCTCGCCGTTCGCGGACAAGCCGCCGGGCGGCGACGAGATCGTATGGGTGGAGCCGGATCTGGTGGCCGAGATCCGGTTCGCCGAATGGACCGCCGCCGGCCTGCTGCGCGAGCCGGTGTACGTGCGCCTGCGCGAGGATATCGATCCTGCGCGTGTGACCCGGTCCGCGGATGCGCGGCAGCCCGTCACCGGAAGCGGCGATGCCCTCGCCGCGATGGCGACACAGGTGCTGGCGCAGCTGCAAGGCAAGGGCAAGACCTTGGAACTAGCCGTGGGTAGCGCGCGTGTGCGCGTGACCAATCTCGATCGCGTGTACTGGCCGGCGGCGACGGCACTGGACCAGCCGGCGCTCACCAAGCGTGACCTGCTGCGCTATCTCGCGCGCGTGGCGCCGTACATGCTGCCGCATCTGGCTGATCGGCCGCTCACCATGGTGCGCTTTCCCGAAGGCGTCGAGGGTGAGCGTTTCTTCCAGAAGCACTGGGGGCAGGCGCGACCCGAGTTCGTACAGTCGGTGGAGGTGTACTCCGGGAGCAAGGGCCAGCGCGACCACTACCTGCTGTGCAACGACCTGCCCACGCTGCTATGGCTGGCACAGGCGGGTACGCTGGAATTTCACGTATGGCATTCGCGCACGCGTCCAGGCACTGACACCGCCAACCGCAACGTCGATTTCAGCGGCTCGCTCGCTTCCATGGAGGCGTCGCTGCTCAACTTCCCCGACTACCTGGTGTTCGACATCGATCCTTACATCTACTCGGGCAAGGAGCAGCCCGGCGCCGAACCGGAGCTCAATGCAGTGGGCTTCGAGAAGGGCAAGGAGGTGGCGTTCCAGCTGCGCGCACTGCTGCAGGAGATGAAACTGGAAGCACTGGTCAAGACCTCGGGCAAGACCGGTTTGCACGTGTTCGTGCCGATCGAGCGCAGTGTCACGTTCGGCGCCGCACGCCGCATGGCGGAGCAGGTCGGACTGCACCTGATGCGCGAGCACCCGCGCGACATCACCATGGAGTGGAGCGTCGAGAAGCGCACCGGCAAGATCTTCATCGACTACAACATGAATGTGCGCGGCAAGACGCTCAATGTCGCCTATTCGCCACGTGCGCTGCCCGGTGCGCCGGTGTCCATGCCGCTCACCTGGGAAGAGCTGGCGCGTGCGCATCCGCTGGATTTCAACATGATGAACATCCCCGAGCGCCTGGAGCGCGACGGCGACGTCTGGCGCGATGCACTGCGCGCCAAGCAAAGCCTGGAGCGCGCCCTGGGCGACCCGGGCTGACCTTGAAGGAGGGTTTCCCATGGCAGCGCGATCGATCGCTTCGCTCACCATCTCCTTCGGCCTGGTGGCCATTCCGGTCAAGCTCTACTCCGCCACCCAGCCGAGCGAAAAAGTCTCGTTCAACCTGCTGCACAAAACCGACGGCTCGCGCCTGCGCCAACAATACGTGTGCATCAAGGAGGGCGTGGTGGTCGAGCGCGACGAGATGGTCAAGGGCTACGAGTTCGCCAAGGACCAGTACGTGGTGTTCTCCAACGAGGAGCTGAAGGCGCTGGAGGAGACCGCTACCAACAGCGTCGACATCACCGAGTTCGTGCCGGTCCAGGCGGTCGACCCGGTGTATTTCGACAAGGCCTACTACGTGGCGCCGGACAAGGGTGGTGCGAAGCCGTATGCATTGCTCGCGCACGCCCTGAGCGATGCCGGACTGTGCGCGCTGGGGCGCTGGGCGGCGCGCGGAAAGCAATACATCGTCATGCTACGCCCGACCGCCGACGGCCTGGTGATGCAGCAGCTGCTGTACGCCGATGAAGTACGTTCGATGGCGATCCTCGAGATTCCCAAGGCCGAAGTGCGCGACAGCGAGCTGAAGCTCGCCGCCCAGCTGGTGGCGCAGGGGACGCGCGACACCTTCGATCCGAATGCCTACACCGACGAGGTCAAGACGCGCATCGAAGCGGCGGTGCAGCAGAAAGTGGCCGGGCAACAAATCACGGTGGCCGAGGCCCCACCCGAGGGAGGCGCCAAGATCATCGACCTGATGGAAGCGTTGCGTGCGAGCCTGCAGCGCGCACCGGCGCGTGCGCGCCGGGTTGAGCCCGATGGCGCCGGACAGGAGTCGGCACGCACGCAGGAGGATGGGTCGACCGGACGTGCAGCCAGGCGGCCCAAGGCGGCGGCGAAGCGGGCCAGGCCGGCCGTTGCGCGGGAAGAGGAGGCACCACTACGCAAGAGCGCGCGCAGGAAGTAGACTATCCGCTACCTGAAGCGGGGGGCATCGGGTGAACGTTGAAGTCGACGATGGGCGCGAGTACAGCCTGCGTGACATCGAGCGGGTGTTGAAGTTGTCGCGCGCGGTGGTCATCGGCCTGGTGAAATCCGGATACGTGGTGCCGGCGCGCGGGCCGCGTGGTGCCTATCGCTTCAGTTTCCGCGACCTCATCGCACTGCGCACTGCACGCTCGCTGGCTGCCGCGCATCTACCGCCGCGCCGCATCAATCGCGTGCTGAAGGATCTGCGCCAGCGGCTGCCGGCCGCGGTCCCGCTGTCGGGCCTGGCGATCCGGGCGCTGGGCGATCGCATCGTGGTGCAGGAGGGCGTGCAGCGCTGGGACGCCGACTCGGGCCAGTACATGCTCGATCTGGAAGTGCACGGCAGCGGCGGACAGTTGCGCGTGCTGGAGCATGCCGAACCGGCCGTGACGGAATCGGCCGAGGATTGGTTCAACCGTGCATGGGAAGCCGAGCCGCGTGACGAGGAGGAGGCGATCGACGGTTATCTGCAGGCGTTGCGCATCGAACCCGGCCATGCCGCGGCCAGCGTGAATCTGGGCCGGCTGCTGCACGAATCCGATCATCTCAAGCACGCCGAGGAAATCTACCGCACCGCTCTGCGCCATCACCCGCGCGACGAGCTGCTGCTGTTCAATCTGGGTGTGTTGCTCGAAGACCTGGGCCGCTACGACGAGGCGGTCACGGCCTATCGCGATGCCTTGCGCAGCCACGCCGCGTTCGCCGATTGCCACTACAACCTGGCGCTGCTGTGCGAGAGCACGGGCAACAAGCTGGGCGCCATCCGCCACCTGCGCGAGTACCGCAAGCTCATTGCGCGTCAGGGATGAGTGTGCGGCGCATCGGCCATGCCGGTGCCCAGCGCTCCATACAGTGCTGGCGTGTTGCACTCATCCTGCTGGCAGGGGTGCTGGGTCTATTCGCTGGCGCCAGCCTGCTGCTCGGCGAGGCGCTGACGCGGCCTGCCTTGCGCAGCGTGGGACCGCCACCTGCCGACCTGGCGACGCAACCGGTGCGTATCGCGCATGCGGACGGCGGCTTCATTGCCGGCTGGCTGCTGCCGGGGCGCACCGGTGCCGGCGCCGTGCTCCTGCTGCATTCGATCGGCGCCGATCGCCGCCAGATGCTCGGGCGCGCGCGCTTTCTCCGGCGGGAGGGCTACGCTGCGCTGCTAATCGATCTGCAGGCGCACGGGGAGTCCAGCGGCAAGCGCATGAGCTTCGGCCACCGCGAAGCGCGCGACGTCGCTGCCGCGCTCGACTTCCTCGCTGCCGCTTCACCAGGCGAGCGCCTGGGGGTGATCGGCGTTTCCCTGGGTGGTGCGGCGGCGGCGTTCGCACGCCCACGCACGCCGCCGGCGGCGATGGTGCTGGAGGCGGTATATCCGGATATCGGCACTGCGCTCGGCAACCGCCTGCGCCTGCGTATGGGTTCGCACTTCATCGCCGAGGCGCTCATCGCATTGCTGCGGCCGCTGCTGCTGGCGCAAGGACCGCTGTGGATCGGTGCATCGGCCGATCTCCTGAATCCGGCGGCGGCCCTGGCTGCCAATCGCATCCCGCTGGTGCTCGTCAATGGCGAGCGGGATCGGCATACCACTGTGACCGATGGTGCCCGCCTGCTGGGCGCCGCGGGTGGACCGCGCGCATTGTGGCTGATCCCCGGGGCCGGGCACGAAGATCTGCACGCGTACGATCCGCACGGCTACGAGGCGCGTGTGGGCGATTTCCTCGCGCGCCATTTGCGCGCGCCGTGATGACCCCAGGGCTCTGGACGATTCCGCCTGCATTGTCGCCGGCACCGCCTTCAGGCGACCAGGCGTAGCCTTTGTGCACGGTGCCAGCGGACGGCACGTTAAGATAGCGGCGCTTTCCGTCACCGGGGTCCGTATGTTTCGAGCTGGTCCTGTCGCGTTCACGCGCGCATTGCTGTGCATGTTGCTGGGCTTTGCTGCCGTGCATGGGCGCACCGCCGAAGTGGAGCTGTTTTCGCCGCAAGGCGAAGTGAAGGCGGTGCGGCAGGTGGCGGTGCGCTTCAGCGCACCGATGGTGGCCTTCGGCGACGCGCGTCCGGCCGATCCGTTCGACATCGACTGCCCGGAACCTGGCGCCGGTCGCTGGGCCGATCATCGCAACTGGGTGTACGACTTCACGCGCGATCTGCCGGCAGGCGTGGTGTGCACCTTCACGCCCAGGCAGGACCTGCGCAGCCTCGCCGGTGAGCCGGTGGCAGCCGAACCCTATCGCTTCAGCACCGGCGGGCCGGCCGTGCTTGAAACTCTGCCCTACGCGCACACGCAGATCGAGGAGGAGCAGGCGTTCATCCTGGTGCTCGATGCGCCAGTTGAGCCCGAGAGCGTGCTGGAGCACGCCTGGTGCGATGCCGCTGGCATCGAAGAGCGTATCGGCGTGCGTCTGCTGGCGGAAGACGATCGGCGCCGGCTGCTGGAAGGGCGACGCGATTTCATCGACCGCATCCTGCAGATGCGTCTGCGCGAAGGCCGGCTGGCGCCTCTGCCGCGTGATGCGGATCCTGAAGCGCAGCGCGCAGCGGCGCTGGAGCAACTGCCATTGGTGGTGCTGCACTGCGCCCGCCGCCTGCCCGCGGAAAGCAAGCTGCGCCTGGTGTGGGGGGCGGGCATCGAATCGGTCTCGGGGGTGGCCACCAGCAGCGATCAGGTGCTGGAGTTCGGTGTCCGGCCGGCGTTCACCGCGCAGTTTTCCTGCCAGCGCGCAGGCAAGGACGGCGGCTGCCTGCCATTCGCGCCGCTGCGATTGAGCCTGTCGGCACCGATTGCGCGCGCTGTCGCACAGAAGATCGTGCTGCGCGGGCCTGAGCGCACCTATCCGGCACGTTTGCCCGATCCCGAAGACGGCGGGGAGTGGGTGAGTGAAGTCCGCTTCGATGGGCCGTTTCGCGAGCAGGCGCAATATCGGCTCGAGATTCCCGCGGATCTGCGCGACGATGCCGGGCGCAGGCTGGGCAACCAGAAGCGCTTTCCACTCACGATTGCCACTGACGCAGCGCCGCCGCTGGCCAAGTTTCCGGCGCGCTTCGGCATCATCGAAGCCAAGGCGGCGGTGCTGCCGGTGACCTTGCGCAACGTCGAAGCGCAGGTGGACGGGAAGGTGCTCGGCTTCGGCGACGGCAAGCCCATCGCCGGAGGCGTGCTGCGGCTGGGAAAGGCCGACGCGCGCACCATCGTCGACTGGCTGAAACGGGTGGAAGACCATCAGAGTGCGCAGTGGCTCGAGGCCGAGGACGGCGAGCCGGGCGGCCGCGTGTATGCCGCGGAGCGTTCGATCCTGAGCGATGCTGCCGGCGTGCGCAAGAGCAGCGTGCCCAAGGCCGAGGGCGCGCGCACCTTCGAAGGGGTCGGCAGTCCGCTGAAGCAGCCCGGCTTCTACGTGGTGGAGCTGGCCAGCCCCAAGCTCGGCGCCGCGCTGCTCACCGGCTCTCATCCCGCAGCCAAGGGTGGCGAGGTGTATCACGTATCCACCGCCGCCCTGGTCACCAATCTGTCGGTGCACTTCAAGCAGGGACGCGAATCGTCGCTGGTGTGGGTGACGGCGTTGGACAGCGGGCGTCCGGTGGCTTCCGCGCAGGTCTCGGTACAGGACTGCAGCGGCAAGGAATACTGGAAAGGCGTGACCGATGCACAAGGTCTGGTGCGCAGCGCGCAGGCGCTGCCGGCGCGCGACAAGCTGCCCGGCTGCCGCAGCCAGTGGGACCGCCAGTACGTGGTGCTGGCGCGACACGGCAACGACGT
>JAHCKU010000096.1 GCA_026125625.1 Burkholderiales bacterium
TGTCCAATGCCATCAAGTTCACGCCTGCAGGGCACAGGATCCGCATAGAGATCGGTATCGGCACTCTGGAGACACCGCACGGTGCCGGCATTGCGGCGGCCAGGGTATCTGTGGTGGACGAAGGCATCGGTATCCCGCCGTCGGAGCTGGAAGCGGTGTTCGACAAGTTCGTCCAGAGCAGCAAGACCAGAAGCGCGGCCGGCGGGACCGGACTGGGACTGGCCATCTCGCGCGAGATCGTGGTCCATCACAACGGACGCATCTGGTGCGAGAACAATCCCGGCGGCGGCGCCCGCTTCACCCTGTTGCTGCCGATGGAGTCCGAGGCAGCCCGGCAACGGGATGCCGAAGCCGTTCCGCTGGCCTGAATCCGTCGCGACGAGCCAGGGAAGCTCTGCACCCTTCACCCGACCCTGTACCTCGAGAGGAGAGAGGGAGCAGACTCCGCATTTCGTCGTTATAGTCCACCAGTACGCGTCCGTGGGCACGGGCGCGTGACTTGCTGCCGGCCAGGATCTGATGTACTGAGTCAGTAGTTGGTCGTTGACTCATACACTGGAACGGAGATCCTGGTCATGCGCTTCGTCGCCATCGCCACCGATTACGACGGCACTCTGGCCCATGACGGCCGGGTGCCGGAACGCGCCGTCGCGGCGCTGGACCGATTCCTGGCCACGGGCCGCAGGCTGATCCTGGTCACCGGCCGCGAGCTGGACGAGCTGCTCGAAATCTTTCCGGCAATCGACCGCTTCGAGTGCGTGGTGGCCGAGAACGGCGCGCTGCTGTATTTCCCGGCGAGCGGTGAGCGTCACCCACTCGGCGAACCGCCGCCGGAGGCATTCGTGCGGGCGCTGCGCCAGCGCGGCGTCCCCATCTCCGTGGGCACCTCCATCGTGGCGACGGTGGAGCCGCACGAAACCGTGGTGCTGGAGACCATCCGCGACCTGGGCCTGGAGCTTCAGGTCATCTTCAACAAGGAAGCGGTGATGGTACTGCCAGCCTCGGTGAACAAGGCCAGCGGGCTGACGCATGCGCTCACGCACATGGCGTTGTCACCGCACAACGTGGCCGCGATCGGCGATGCCGAGAACGATCATGCCCTGCTGCACACGGTCGAGTACGGCGTCGCAGTGGCCAACGCCATCCCGGCGTTGAAGGAGACGGCCGATTACGTCAGCGCAGCGGCACGTTCGGATGCGGTGATCGAGCTGATCGACGGCATCGTCCGGCACGACCTGCGCGACACCCCGCCCCGCACATGGCGCCATCGTGTGCTGCTCGGCCATGATGAAGCCGGCACGCCATTGCACATGGAAGTGGATGCAGCGCGGCTGCTGGTTGCAGGCACCTCCGGCAGCGGCAAGTCGACGCTGGCCGCCGGTGTGCTGGAGCGGCTGAATGAACAGCACTACCAGTTCTGCGTGATCGACCCGGAGGGCGACTACGAGGATTTCGCCGACGGCATCGTGTTCGGCAACGGCGAGCGTGCACCGAGCGCCGACGAAGTCATGACTGCGCTGGAAAAGCCGGATGCGAATGCCATCGTCAATCTCGTCGCCCTGCCGCTGAAGGACAGGCCGGCGTTCTTCCTGGAGCTGCTGCCGCGGCTGCAGTCGCTGCGCGCCAGAACCGGCCGCCCGCATTGGGTGCTGGTGGACGAGACCCACCACCTCATGCCAAGGGACTGGGATGCCGCACCCCTGATCCTGGCGCAGGAGCAGGGCGGGATGATCTACGTCACCGTGCACCCGGAGTCGATCGCGGGCGCGATATCGAAGAGCCTCGACCTGGTGGCAGCCCTGGGCAAGGCGCCCGCGCAAACGTTGCAGGCGGTGGCGGACGGCCTCGGTCTGCCGGCTCCGCACGTTGCCGACGGCAAATTGCCGGCCGGGCACGCCCTGCTGTGGCGCGTGCGCGCCGACGCGCACGCGATCCGCGTAGAGGTCGCCTCACAGCGCGCGCAACGCCAGCGGCATCGACGTAAATATGCCGAAGGCGAACTGACCGAGGATCGCAGCTTCTACTTCCGCGGACCGCAGGGCAAACTGCGGCTGCGCGCGCAGAACCTGTTCGTGTTTCTGCAGATGGGAGAAGGCGTCGACGACGAAACCTGGCTGCACCACCTGCATGCGCACGACTACTCGAAATGGATGCGCGAGTTCATCAAGGATCCCGAACTGGGCGAAGCGGTCGCCGCCATCGAACGCGATCGCGCACTGAACCCCGCAGACAGTCGCCAGCGCGTACGCGAGGCGGTGGAACGGCGCTATACACTGCCCGCGGGGCGCAAGACGTCGTCGGTATAAAGCAGCGGCCGACCGTGGATGCCGCCGCGTTCAGTCCGTACGATAGCGTGCGATCACCTGCGGATCGGGATCGAGTCCCAGGCCGGGCTCGTCGGGCACTTCGATGGTGCCCGCATGCGGCATCAGGCGCTCGCCGTAGAGGCGTGCCTCCAGATCGAAGTAGCGCCACTCGACCAGCGAGCCGCGCCCCAGCGCAGCGTTGACGTGCAGGCCGGCGAGCAGGCCCGGCCCGTCGTAGAAGGTATGCGGCATGACGGTGGCGTTGTGTGCCTGCGCCAGCGTGAACACCTTGCACAGCTCGGATATCCCGCCCATCTTGGTTGGACTGGGTTGCAGGTAGTCCACCGCGCCCGCCTCCAGCAACTGCTGGAACTGCAGCAGCGTGGCTGCGTTCTCGCCCGCCGCCACCGCGATCTCTCCGGCCGCGCGCACCATGGCCAATCCGGCGACGTTCTCCGGCGGCCACACCGGCTCCTCCAGCCACAGCAGATCGAACGGCGCGAGCTGGCGCGCCATGTGCAGCGCTTCCTGCACCGACCACGGGCAATTCACGTCCAGCATGATCGCCACATCGGCGCCGGCGGCTTCGCGCGCGGCGCGCGTCGGCGCCACCTCGACCTCGTGCAGCTTGACGTGGCGGAAGCCCTGATCCACTGCGCGCTCGACGTTGCGCGCCAGCAGCATCGGCTCGCCGTAGCGAATGAGGCTGGCATACGCATCCAGGCGGGGCGCACGCTGTCCACCGAGCAGACGGTACAGCGGCATGTTGGCGGCCTTGCCGACCAGATCCCACAACGCGATGTCGACACCGGACAGGCCGAAGACGACCGGCCCACCGCGTCCGAAGATGTGCAGCTTGGCGTGCATGTCGCGCATCAGGGATTCGATGTCACACGCGTCGCGACCGATGCACATCGGCGCGATCATGTGCTCGATTGCGGCCCGGGTGGCGGGGATGGCGTTGTAGCCGAATGCTTCGCCCCATCCCGTCAAGCCGTCGTCCGTGGTCACCTTCACCAGCAGGGCGTCGGCAGTGGTCCAGGCTGTTCCGCCCCATGCGCCGGTGTCCGCGCTGCCGCCGGTGGTGTAGGGAATGCGCACGACGATGGTTTCGACCGATCGTATTTTCATGATGGGAACTCGGACAGATGCAGGGCGGTGATCATAACCCGAGCGGGACATATGGCCGGGATCTCTCGCCCGCTCTGCAACGAAAAACGGGGTGGAAAGCAGCTTTCCACCCCGTCATCGCCGCCTCGTCGAGGCGGCGTCATCACTGCCCGGGTCAGCGGCCGGTTTCGCTGCCGTCACCCATGCCCTCTGCCTCGCCGGTGGCGTCCTGAGCTGCGCCTGGCTGGCCCGCGGCGGTCGCGCCACCGCCATCCAGGCCTACACCCAGCGCGATCAGTGTGCTCTGCGACAGATCGCCGGTGGCTTCCATGCCTTGCTGGCGCTGGAACTCCTTCAAGGCCTCGGCGGTCTGCGGGCCCCAGATGCCGTCCACCTGGCCGACGTCGAAGCCCTGATCCTTCAGCTTCTGCTGGACCTGCTGCACCATTTGCGGATCGTTGTGCATTGCCTGCCCGTCGTAACCCTGGGCCTGCGCTGCGCTTTGTCCGGCTTGCGGATCTTGACCATCCTGTTGCGCGAGTGCGGGTGCGGTCAGCGCCAATGCCGCGGCGCCTGCGAGTAGTGCATGCATTCCTTTCATGTCGAGCCTCCTGTATGAGTGGACGGACGCGCCGGCACCACGTACCGTCGTCCGATACCCATTGCGGCGGCAAACGCCATTCCTGGCGCCGCCGCATCGCTCGATCTCATGCGATCGGCATTGCCCTGCCGTCACGCAACGCCAGCCAGCCGCGGGCGATGCGATAGATGGCCCACACACCGAGCAGGAACATGCCGATGATCCAGGTGCCGAAACCGATGAGGATGGGCGCGAGCACGATGGACACCAGCGCCACGATCACCGCCCACAGCAGCGCGAGCCAGAAAGTACGGATCTGCCAGCGGAAGTGCGATTCCAGATAAGTTCCGCGCGCCTCGTCGCGTTTCACGTAGTTGATGATCACGCCGACGATCGAGGGCCAGCCGAACAGGAAGGAGCCGATCACGCTCGCAGCGCCGAAGGCGCCCAGTACCAGGCTGATCGCATGCAGCCCGTACACCACGTTGGTCAGCTGCACCAGGGAGGATGCCGGAAGGGCGGAAACCTGATTGTCGGAAGTCATGGCCTGTCAGCGGTATCGGTCGGCGCGGGACGCGCTGCCGTAGTCTAGCAGGCGCTCACGCCCACTTCTGCAGCAGATTGCGCAGCCATGCACCCACCCCGCCGGTGCGTTTTGCAGCCGGCAGGCGCACGGTGTCGATACGCGCAGGCGTACGCGACGGCGCCTGCTGCACGGACGCAGGCGCCGCTTCCGCCGGTGGCGGTGCACCGGCGCCACTGCCACGCGTCCATGCGCTCAGCCCCTCGATCAGCGCGCTGCCGCGCGTGTCCACGCCGATGATGGCGCAGTACTTGCGCCCCAGGTCCAGCGAGTGCTCGATCAACGGCCGCAGATGTGAACCTGCCTTGGGAATGGTCGCCTGGAAGCGCTCGACCAGCCGTGCCAGCACCTCTTCGCGCTGCTCCGGGCGCGTGCGCCAGGCGGCATCGCACAGCTCGCGCGCAAAGCCCGCGCACTGGGCGATGCGTTCGCGCTCGCTCGATGCCTCCGGCAGGATGCCCTCGGGCAATGCACGCATGGCGTGCAGCACGTTGGCCGGGAAATTCCAGCGCCGCGCGACCTCGATGCCCAGCTCGTCGAAACCGATGCCGAGCACGTCGCGCGAGGCGGTCAGTTCGCTCACCGCCTGCGTGCGCACCAGACGCACGATCTCGTCGTAGTCCTCGGGCAGGTAGTAGATGGCGAGAATCTCGCCGAGGCGGCTGAACATGGAGCAGATGAACAGCTCCTCGACGTTTTTCAGCCCACCCATGCGTCCGAGATTGCGCCCGACTACGCCTGCCACGAAAGCGCCCAGCAGCACCTCGTGCAGGCCCGGATGCACGGCCTTGCCGCGCGGTCGCGTGGCGAGCATGAGGCCGGTGGCGACCACGCGCACCTGCTCCAGGCCGAGGGTGAGGATGGCCTGGGTGACGCTGGTCACGCGCCCGTTGCCGCCGTAGGCCACGGAATTGACCAGCTGCAGCAGCTTGTGCGTGAGGGCGAAGTCCTGCAGCACCAGATTGGCAAGCTTCTGCAGCGACATCCCGCTATCGTCCGAGGTCAGGCGATTGATCTCGGCGAAGCGCTGCGACAGGACCGGGAAGTCCGATTTGTGGCGCATGCGCCGCAGCAGGAAATCGACCGTGCTGTGCGTGGATGTATCGCTCAGCTGCTGCGTGCGCCCACCGTCACGGCCGGGGACACGGAAACGGTCCAGCATCTCCTTCATTTCCGCGGCGTCGCTGAAACGGGCCTCCGGATTCTTCTCCAGCGCGCGGCGCACGATTTCGTCCAGCCGCCGGTCGATGTCCGGCTTCTTCTCCGAAGGCGCGGGAATGGGCTGATGCAGCGTGTGGTAGATCGTGCTGACGCTGTCGCTGCCGCCGATGGCAGGCTCGCCGATGAGCATCTCCCAGAAGATCAGCCCGAGCGCGAACACATCGGCGCGCAGATCCGGCACGCCGCCGGCGAAGTGCTCGGGCGCCATGTAGCGCAGCGTGCCGGTGGGCGCCTGCGCCGGCGAGGTGAAGCGATCGCGGGAAATGCCGAAGTCGGTGATGCGCGGCACCCCGGAGGCCTGCAGCAGGATGTTGGCCGGCGTGATGTCTCCGTGCATCAGCCCCTTGCCGTGGGCGTGCGCGATGCCCGCCAGAATCTGGCTCATGGTGACCACCGCGCGCGCCATCGGCATGGCGCCGTCGGCCTTCAGCAGCTGGCTGAGCGTGCGTCCTTCGACGTACTCGAACACCACGTACGGCAGCTCGCCCTCCAGGCCGACCTCGTACACCGGCACGATGTTGGGATGCGACAGGGCGCTGGCGGTGCGCGCCTCATGCAGCAGGCGCTGCACGCGGGCAGCGCCATTCTCGCCGCTCACGGCCAGCGTCTTGATGGCGACCAGGCGGCCGAGCTGCGGATCGGAGGCGAGGAACACCGTGCCCTGAGCGCCACGCCCGAGCATGCGTACCACGCGGAACCGACCGATGGTCTCGTTGGCTCTGGCGCTGGGTGCAGCAGCCCCGGTGGGGGGCCGCTCTAGGGGGTTCACGTCATGCCGGGATATGGTGAATCACTGTCGGCCTAACGGTCCCAGGAGGTCAAACTTGAGAGCGCCTGCCGCAGGCGGACGGCTGACGTACCGCGTCAGCCGTCCGTTGAGGAATGATCGGCCATGGGGGAACGACTGAGTTACCTGGTTGCTTCAGGCCGGCACCAGGGCCTGGCGCCGCGCGCGCCGCAGCAGCGTCACCGCGATCCCCAGGTTGAGCGCGTTCCACAGCAAACCGTTCACGAAAGCCGCCTGATACGAGCCGCTGATGTCGAAGATGGCCCCCGACATCCACCCGCCCAGAGCCATGCCGAAGAGCGTCGCGGTGATGACGAATCCCACCCGCCAGCCGGCTTCGGCGGCAGGGAAATACTCGCGGATGATGATGGCGTAGCTGGGCACGATCCCGCCCTGGAACAGGCCGAACAGGGCCGAGATCAGGTACAGCGAAACCAGCCCGTCGAACGGCAGGAACAGCAGCAGGGCCAGGCCCTGCAGGCTGGAGCCCAGCAGCAGCGTGCGCAATCCGCCGATGCGATCGGAGATGAAACCGAAGCTCACCCTGCTGACGATGCCGAAGGCGAGCATCAGCGAGAGCATCTGCGCGCCGCGCGCAGGACCGTAGCCGAGGTCGGCGCAGTAGGCCACGATATGCACCTGCGGCATGGACATGGCCACGCAGCAGGCCACGCCGGCCAGCACCAGCAGCCCCTGCAGCGCATTCGGCGACAGGCCCAGGGGCAAGGCACGCGGGCGCGACGACGACGATGCGGATTGCGCGACGTGTACCGGCGCACGTCGGCGCAGCATCAGGGTCAACGGCAGCATCGTCACCAGGCAGAACACGGCCACGCCCTGATAGGTGGCGCGCCATCCATGGGTGGCGATGAAATGCTGCAGGATGGGTGGCCACACCGCGCCGGAGAGATAGTTGCCGCTGGCGAAAATACCCACGGCGATGCCGCGCCGGCGCGTGAACCACTGCGAGGTGTCGGCCATGAGCGGTGCGAAGGTCGCGGCGCTGCCGGCACCGATCAGCACACCCTGCACCAGCGCGAACTGCCACAGGGCGGAGGCCGCGCCGGCGACGACATACCCCAGCGCAATCGCCAGGGTGCACACCGCAACCGGAAGCATGACGCCGATCCGGTCCGATGCTCGTCCAACCAGGATGCCGCTCACGCCAAAGCCGATCATGGTCAGCGCATAAGGCAGGGAAGCATCGGCGCGGGCGACGCCGAACTCGGCCTGCACCGCGGGCAGCGCGACGATCACCGACCACATGCCGACGCCGCCGATGGTGGACAGGAGTAGTGCGATCGAGAGGCGTGTCCAGGCGTAGCGCGATTCCGGCAGCGGCGATGAGGGCATTGAGTGACAGCGGTGGACGAGATGGGAGCGCGTCACGTTACACCAGTTCCGCGGCGCTCAGGGGAACCTCCGCCGGCCCGACGCACTCTTCCCCATTCGTAACGCCGGTACACCGCGCACGCGTCGAACGGCGAGCACGATCACGCGTAACATGACGCGCTCCAGTGGCACATCGTCCGATCCATCCATGGCCAAATCCTCCCAGTGGGCATTTCCCGAGAACCTGCAACCAAAACCGGAGGAGTACGACTTCGATCTGTCACGCACGCTCGACGTCGCCGTTTTGCTGCATGCCGAGGTGCCGGAGGATGCGTTCACCGCCGGCATTCTGGGCACCGAGCGCGTAGGCAATGGCGTAGTGATCGGACCGAACGGTCTGGTGCTGACCATCGGCTACCTCATCACCGAGGCTGAGCGCATCTGGCTGACCACCAATAAGGGGGGCGTCATCGAGGGCTTTCCCCTGGCTTACGATTTCGCCACCGGCTTCGGCCTGGTGCAGCCGCTGGGGCGGCTGGATCTGCCGGCGATCACACGCGGCTCCACGGCCGATTGCTCGATCGGAGACGAAGCCTTGCTGGTGGGTCACGGGGGACGCGCCCATGCGCTCAAGACCCGCATTGCCGACAAGCGCGAATTCGCTGGTTACTGGGAATACGTGCTGGACGAGGCCATTTTCACTGCGCCGGCACATCCCCAATGGGGCGGTGCCGCACTGGTGGGTGCAGAAGGACAGTTGATGGGCATCGGCTCGCTGCTGGTGCAGGAGGCACTCGAGGGCGAGACGGTGCAGGCCAACATGATCGTTCCCATCGATCTGCTCGAGCCGATTCTCGGCGATCTGCTGCGCAGCGGGCAGGCCGATCAGCCGCCACGGCCGTGGCTGGGCATGTACACGGCCGAAGCCGGCGCGCAATGCGTGGTGGCCGGCGTGGCCTCCGGCGGACCGGCGCAACGCGCCGGGGTGAAGCAAGGCGATCAGGTGGTCGAGGTTGCGGGCGAGGCAGTGGTGTCGCTCGGAGACCTGTTCCGCAAGATCTGGCAGGTCGGCCCCGCCGGCAGCGAGATTCCCCTCACGCTGGTGCGCGATGGTGCCGTGATCAGGACGCGCCTGCGCTCGGCCGATCGCGGCAGCTTCCTCAAGAAACCGCGATTGCACTGATTCGGCCTGCCGCGTGGCAGCGTCGTGTCACGCAGCCTCCACATAACCGAGTCGCAGCGATACCTCGAGCGCCACAGTCACGCTCGACGAAGAAGGAGGAGGAGTCGAGCGCCTCGGCACAGGCGCTCGCCGA
>JAHCKU010000097.1 GCA_026125625.1 Burkholderiales bacterium
GAGCCTGTCGGGCGGCGAACGACGGCGCGTGGAAATCGCGCGAGCGCTGGCGACGCATCCGCGCTTCATCCTGCTGGATGAGCCGTTTGCGGGAGTCGATCCGATCGCTGTGCTCGACATCCAGCGCATCATCCGGTTCTTGAAGGAAAGGCAGATCGGCGTGCTGATAACGGACCACAATGTGCGAGAAACCCTGGGCATCTGCGACCGGGCCTACATCATCAACGATGGTGCCGTGCTCGCTTCCGGAGCGCCCGAGGAGATCGTCTACAATGAAAGCGTAAGAAGGGTGTATCTGGGCGAGCATTTCCGGCTCTAGCAACCTGTCACGTCCTCCATCCGGGTCGGTTCACCCGCAACGCCTCCAGCCCTCATGAAGCACTCCCTCCAGCTCAAGCTGTCCCAGCACCTCACGCTGACTCCGCAGCTGCAGCAGTCGATCCGACTGCTCCAGCTCTCGACCCTGGAATTGAATTCCGAGATCGAGCGCTTCCTGCAGGAGAATCCCCTGCTCGAACGCGAAGAAACGGGCGAGGAGGAAGTCGTCGCGCAGCCCATCGGTGTCCTCAACGGCGCCAGCGAGGCGGCGACGACGACCACGACCACCACCTCGTCCTCGTCGGAGGAAAACGAAAATCACGACAGCCGCGAGCCGGAGCAGGACTGGCTGCGCGACGATGCCGGCGGCAGCTACGGCGGGCACGAAGGCGACGACGATTCGGATTTCCCGCAGGTAGCGGCCGGCTCGCAGAGTCTGCGCGAGCATCTGCTATGGCAGGTCAATCTGCTCAATCTGTCGGAACGCGACAAGCGTATCGTCACGTTGCTGGTCGACACGCTCGACGACGACGGCTATCTCACCCAGGATCTGGACGAGATCGTCGAAATGCTGCCGCAGGAGATCGAGATCGATCGGGACGACCTGCAGATCGGGCTCAGATACCTCCAGCAACTGGAGCCGATCGGTGTCGGCGCGCGCAACCTGTCCGAATGCCTGGCCCTGCAGCTGCAGGGGCTGCCCGCAGATACGCCGTTTCGCTGCGAGGCTCTCGTCACGGTACGCGAGCACCTCGACCTGCTTGCTGCGCGCGACTACTCCAGACTCAAGAAGCTGCTCAAATGCAATGACGACATCCTGCGCGGGACGCAGCAGCTCATCATCAGCCTGAATCCGCGCCCGGGGTCGAATTTCTCGGACGAGGAAGCGCGCTACATCGTGCCCGACGTAGTGGTCAAGAAGACCAAAGGCATGTGGCGCACGTCGCTCAATCCGGACGCGATGCCCAAGCTGCGCATCAACCGCATGTATGCCGACATCCTGCATCGCAATCGCGACGCCAGCCTGCAGCAGCTGGCCGGTCAGTTGCAGGAGGCGAAGTGGCTGATCAAAAACGTGCAGCAGCGCTTCGACACCATCTTGCGGGTGTCGCAGGCCATCGTCGACCGGCAGCGGCATTTCTTCGAACACGGCGAAGTTGCCATGCGCCCGCTGGTGCTGCGCGAGATCGCCGACACCCTTGGCCTGCATGAATCGACCGTCTCGCGCGTGACCACGCAGAAGTTCATGCTCACCCCGCGCGGGATCTTCGAGCTCAAATATTTCTTCGGCAGTCATGTCACCACCGAGACCGGCGGAGCCTGCTCGGCCACCGCGATCCGTGCGCTGATCAAGCAGCTGGTGGCCGAAGAGGACACACGCAAGCCGCTGTCGGACAGCCAGATCTCGGAGATCCTGGGCAAGCAGGGCATCGTGGTGGCGCGACGGACCATCGCCAAGTACCGGGAATCTTTGCAGATCCTTCCGGTCAACCTGAGGAAGTCGATCTGACCGGATCTGCGCTGCCGCCGGCGTAGTCGTCAGTCATGACGCTCGCGACGGTTGCCGCGCACGAGGATATCCGCTAGGGTTAACTTGGTAATATCTACCAAGAACAGGAGCGGTCGATGAATCTGCAACTTACCGGGCATCATCTGGAAATCACGCCTGCCATCCGGGATTACGTGACGGCAAAGCTGGAGCGCATCACGCGCCATTTCGATCACGTCATCGACGTAAATGTCATCATGTCGGTGGAAAAGCTGCAGCAGCGCATCGAGGCAAACGTACGCGTGCCGGGTAACGCCATCTTCTGCGAGAGCATCGATGCGGACATGTATGCCGCGATCGACGGCCTGGTGGACAAGCTGGACCGGCAGATCCTGCGGCACAAAGAGAAAATCGTCGGGCAGCGCCACGACGGGGCCAGCCGCCAGCACGACGTCGAATGAACCGCGCTCATGCCCAGCGTCAGCGTCGCCCAGCTGTTCAAGGAGAATCAGGAGGCGCTCCAGCTGTCCTGGGTCGATGGCGAGAACTTCGCCGAGGCCGGGTTGGATACCCGCCACATCAACCAGTCCAACGAAGGCATCATCGGCCACCTCAACTTCTACCATCCCAACTGGATACAGATTTTCAGCCGCACTGAGGCCGCCTATTTCGCCTCGATCAGCGGGGCGGAGTGCGCACAATCGCTCGCACGCCTGCAGGAGAGCGGCCTGGCCTGCATCATCGTCTCCGACAACGAGCCGGCGACACCGGCCCTGCGTGATTTCGCCGCGCGCATGCGCGTGCCGCTGATCGCCTCGGCGCTGCCGAGCCTGCAGATCATCTGGGTGATCCGCACCTATCTCGGGCGTGCGCTGGCGGAGTTCGTCACCCGTCACGGCGTGCTGCTGGACGTGCTCGGCATGGGCGTTCTGCTGACCGGGGACAGCGGTGTGGGCAAGAGCGAGCTGGCGCTGGAGCTGATCACGCGCGGCAGCGGCCTGGTGGCCGACGACGTGGTGGAGCTCTACCACATCGCACCCGAAACGCTGGAAGGCCGCGCGCCGGAACTGCTCAAGGACTACCTCGAGGTACGCGGCCTGGGCATGCTCAACATCCGCACCATCTTCGGGGAAACGGCAGTGCGCGTGCGCAAGAACCTCAAGCTGATCGTCCAGCTCGAGCGCCCCGTCGGCGGTGTCATTCCTGGCCTGGAGCGGCTGCCGCTCACCGCGAGCTTCGAGGAGATCATGGATGTGCGCGTGCGCAAGGTGGTCCTGCCGGTGGCCGCCGGACGCAACCTGGCGGTGTTGGTGGAAGCGGCGGTGCGCAACTACGTCCTGCAGCTGCGCGGAATCGACAGCACGCAGGATTTCATCCAGCGTCAGGAGCAGCACTTTGGCCGAGATTCGTGAGCTGGGCCTGGGCGGCGGCCCCGGGCCGATGCGCGTCATCCTCGTCACCGGCATGTCGGGGTCGGGCAAGAGCGTCGCGCTCGCCGTGCTCGAGGACGTCGGCTACTACTGCGTGGACAATCTTCCCGCCAACCTCCTCGGCGAGGTGGTGGATTTCCTGGCACGTACCGGGTACCTGCGCGTTGCCGTGAGCGTGGACGTGCGCAGCGGGCCGGCCACCCTGCGCGAGCTGCCCGACTCGATCGCCGATCTGCGCCAGCGTCAGATCGACCTGCGCGTGCTGTTTCTCGACGCCAAGACCGACACCCTGGTCAAGCGCTTCTCCGAAACGCGCCGCCGCCATCCACTATCCGACGAGACGCAGACGCTGCCCGAATGCATCGCTGCCGAGCGTCAGATGCTGCAAGGCGTGCTGGCGCAGGCGCATCGCATCGACACCAGCGACCTGTCCACCAATGCGCTGCGCGCCTGGGTCAAGGATTTCGCCGGTCTGCCCGGCGTGGGCATGACCCTGCTGTTCCAATCCTTCGGCTTCAAGCACGGCATCCCGCTCGACGCCGACCTGGTGTTCGACGCGCGCTGCCTGCCCAATCCGCACTACGATCCGGTCCTGCGCCCGCTCACTGGACGCGACCGGCAGGTGGTGGCCTTCATGGAGAACATCCCTGACGCCGGTAAGATGCTGAGCGACATCACCCGTTTCGTGGAAAGCTGGCTGCCGTGTTACGTGCGCGACAATCGCAGCTATCTGACGGTGGCCATCGGCTGCACCGGCGGCCGTCACCGTTCGGTGTACTTCGTGGAGATGCTGGCCAGGCATTTCCGCACCACGCTGCCTGTGATGGTGCGCCATCGCGAGCTGGGCGCGTGAGAGCAGCCATTGCAGCGCTTGCGCTCACGGGGCTGCTGTCTGCGACACCAGCCTCTGCGGCTGAGTGGACGCGCGTGCCGGCCAGAGACCAGCACGAGCACTACTACGACCGCGCCAAGCTGGTCATCGAAGGCGACCACGTCACCTATTGGCGGCGCGTGATATTCCGCACGGCGCAACCGGTCAGCGGCGGACTGGCGCGCACGGCAATGTATCGTGAGCGCATCGACTGCGCACAGCACACCCATCGCACCCTGGGCTATCTGCTGTACGGCCAGGACGGCAACGTGCTCGACAACGTGTACGCACCAGACGCTGCCGCCGAGCCGATCATCCCCGAGACCGTGGGCGATCGTTTCGAGCGCCTGATGTGCGCCATGGTCGAGCGCGAACGCACGCGCCAGCAAGCTGCGGGGCGTGCCGAGGCAGCCGCGAAACCGACGCAGGAGCGCGACGTGGACAGCCTGACCCCGGCGCAGCTGCACGAGGAGATCGTCCGGCTCGAGCAGCGCCTGGAGCAGTTGCGCATGCGCCTGAATACGTCGGGTTCACCCACTGCGCTGCGCGAAGAACCCATGCCCCCTGTCCCGCCGCCTGCACCCGTACCACCGATGCCGCAGGCCGCGGCCGGACAGCCGGTACTGCCCGCCGGCACCCCTCATCCATGAGCGACACCGTCGCGCTGGCCTTCCCCGGCGCCTCCGGCATGCCCTACGGCATCCGTCTGCTCGAATGCCTGCTCGCAGCCGGCGTGCGCGTGCAGCTGCTGTACTCGCAAGTGGCGCAGATCGTGGCACGGCAGGAGATGGATCTTGCGCTGCCGGCGCGCGCCAAGGAAGCAGAGGCGTTCTTCGCCGAGCGCTATCGCACGGCACCGAGACAGCTGCGTGCATTCGGACGCGAGGAGTGGTTCGCGCCGGTGGCCTCGGGCTCGAATGCGCCGGATGCCATGGTGGTATGCCCGTGCAGCATGGGCACGCTGGCCGCGATCGCCCAGGGCCTGTCGGACAATCTGATCGAGCGTGCGGCCGACGTTGTCCTCAAGGAATCACGCCGCCTGATCCTGGTGCCGCGCGAGACGCCGTTCTCCGTCATTCATCTGGAGAACATGCTGCGGCTGGCGCGCGCCGGCGCCGTCGTCCTGCCGGCCAACCCCGGCTTCTATCATCATCCGCAACGCGTCGAGGACGTGGTGGACTTCGTGGTCGCACGCGTCCTCGATCAGCTGCGCGTGCCGCACACGCTGATGCCGCGCTGGGGGGCGGAAAGCAGCGATTGAACGAGCAGGTCGAAACCTGCACCATCAACCATAGCCGAATTTCATCCCGACCGCGTGCCGGGAGCAGTCAGCAGATCACCATGCAATGTGAGCAGGATCCGGCGTACCGGCACCGGCACGGCCGCACCGAGCGCATCCGCCGGCGTCAGCCATAGACGTCCCGGCTGCTCTGCACGCGGCGGCCGCACCCCCTGCGCCAGCAGGGGCCGGATGCGCAGGCGGAAATGGGTGAAGCCATGCTCGATCACACCCAGTGTCTGCACGTGCTCGACGGCGATGCCGAAGCGCGCCATCACCTGTTCGGGCAACTGCTCGGCATCGATCTCCGGAAAGCACCACAGCCCACCCCAGATACCCGGCGCCGGCCGCTTCTCCAGCAACAGCTCGCCATCGGCATGCAGCACCAGCAGATGCGTCTCACGCTGCGGCAGCACCTTGGCCGGGCGCGCCGCCGGCAGTTCGCCGGTGCGCTGCTGGCGCAACGCCAGGCAGCTGTCGCGCAACGGACAGGCAGCGCAGCCAGGTGAATGACGCACGCATAGCTGTGCGCCCAGATCCATCAACCCTTGGGTGTACGCCTCGATGTCGGTCTGCGGCAGCAGTGCCTCGGACAGTGCCCACAGCGCCTGCTCCACGCGACGCTCGCCAGGATAGCCGTCGATCGCGAAATGGCGTGCCAGCACGCGCTTGACGTTGCCGTCGAGGATGGCATGCCGCTGTCCATAGGCAAAGGCACAAATCGCCGCAGCGGTGGAGCGACCGATCCCCGGCAGTGCCTGCACTGCCTCCAGCGAACGCGGGAAGCCGCCGCCACCGGCCATCACCGCCTTCGCAGCGGCGTGCAGGTTGCGTGCACGTGCGTAGTAGCCGAGCCCGGCCCAGGCTTCCAGCACGGCATCTTCGCTCGCCGCCGCCAGTGCCTGCAGGTCAGGGAAGCGCGCCAGGAAACGCTGGTAGTACGGCACCACCGCCGCCACCTGCGTCTGCTGCAGCATGATCTCGGACAGCCAGATGCGGTACGGATCGCGCGTGTTCTGCCAGGGAAGATCGTGGCGTCCGTGTACGCGCTGCCACGCGATCACGCGCTGCGCGAAGCTCGCATCCGCCCCGGCGGCAGCCGATGCTGCGAGCGCTGCGCTCCTGGGTACTTCGGGCGCTGTTCGATCCAACTCCACGCGTTTCTTTCCTTCGAGCAGGCCAAGTCGCACGCGCACGCGCGGAAACCGGCCGGTGACGGTAACACCGCCGCAGCCTGCCATGCATCGCCACGCGCATCAAGGCGCAGCGTGCACCTGCGCCCAGACGCGCCCCACTCATCGCCGCATTCATCCCGCGCCCGCAGGGGCCAGGACGCGAGTCGCCAGCGCCGGCGGCACGCTGGCGCCGACGGCATCACCTTCGCTGTTCTCGAGACTGGCAGCAGTCGCACGGATGTTGGCCACGGCACCGGGCGCGCCGATGGCGTCGAGTTCCAGCACCACCGAATACACGCTGCCGATGCCAGGATCCACGCGCAAAGTGAGCTGCCCCGGCGCGCGCCCCTCGACTGCATCGCTGGCATCGCGAAAAGCGAGTACGTTTTCATCGAATACCAGATCGAGATGGCCGCGCAGGCCGACCGAGCCGGGAATGGTGACCGTCACCTGCAGCGTGTCGCCCTGCTCCACCGTGGGCGGTGCCTGCATCAGCACGGAAAGCGATGGCTGCGGCGGCGTGCGCGCGTGCTCGACCGCCGGTCGATCGCTGCCTCCGGTCAGATTGGAGAAGTGCAGGACGCCGCGTGCGTCGCGATGGACCGTGATCCGATCGTTCGCATCTGCATCGCCCGCCAGCACGAGCGCAGCAAGCGCGACGCTCAGCGTCGCGCAGTGCTGCCGATGTGTGGGACGGACGCGCGCGCTGGACGTCCCCGATGAACGTCGTGCCGCCCGTCCGCGCAAGCTCATCGTCCGCGCCGACGATGCGCGCCGATCAGCCCCAGCAGACCCAGTCCCGTCGCCAGCAGCGCGGAGGTCGACGGCTCGGGAATCTCGGTTGCAACGGCGAAGGTGAGATCGTCCACCACCGCGTAGGGACCGTAGACCACGAACCTGGCGATGAGCGCCTGATCCAGCGCGATCCCGTAGAACGCACCGCCGTTGATGAGATCGGCCGAGGTATCGATCGGCAGGAACCAACTCTCCAGCTCGATGCCGTTCTCATCGAAAGCTGCGATCGAGATGACTTCCGGTATGCCGAAGGTCAGGAAGTCTGGATCGTAGTTGAGGAAGGCACCGACCTTCGCCAGCTTGTTCGGCCCGAAGTCGAAGGTGATCGAGGCGGCACCGAACTGCGGATCTACACCGCCGTCGACACCAGCGAAAGTCTTGCCCAGCGACCACTCGCCGTTCGATCCCAGCCCCCATGCACCGAACGGCGCCTCGCCCAGCGACAGGTTTCCGCCGCTGGAAGTGGCTTGCACCGAATAGCCGGTAGCGCCGCCCACCTCCACCGGCCCATTGGGATTCTCCGGCGAAACCACCAGATCGTCGAAACCGATCACACTGCCCACGAACGGCGCATCGATCAATGCCGCCTGCGCGGCAGGCGCGATCAACGCACCCGAGATCAGCGCAGCCATCCACAGCTTGTCATTTGTTTTCATGGTTCGTCTCCTGTTGTCGGAATCCCGTCGAGCTCATGCGCCGATTACGCCGCCGTCGTTGCGGGTGATGACCACCACCCCCGATCGCGGCCGGCCGGTCGGTCCATAACCCTGCGAGTTTGGCCACTTGCTGATGCGCTCCGGCTGCGTCGGATCACCGGCGTCGCCTGCGCCTTCACCGGGATGCTGAATGCCGACGAACAGCGTCCTGCCGTCGGGCGTGCCGGCGATGCCGGTGATCTCGGCGCCATATGGGCCGGTGAGGAAACGCCTGATCTGGCGCGTCTCCGGATCGGCCGCGAGCATCATGTTGTTGGGCATGTTCACGTAGTTGGTCACACCCAACGCACTCGAAGAGATGTCGGTCTGGATCCACAGGCGCCCTTCCTGATCGAACCAGATGCCATCCGGGCTCCCGAATGTGTCGCCGTTGATGTTCCCTTCATCGGGGCCGGTCGCATCGGCGTCGAGGTCCGGATCGCCGGCGAGGACGAAGATGTCCCAATTGAAGGTGGTCGAACCCAGGTCGCCACCGGCTTCGTCCCAGCGGATGATGTGGCCGTAACGATTCGGCGCGCGCGGATTGGCTTCGTCCACTGCCGCTTCGGTGCGCCCGCTGTTGTTGGTGAGCGTGCAGTACACCTGCTTGGTGGTGGGGTGGACGGCAATCCACTCCGGCCGATCCATCGGCGTGGCGCCTACGATGTCGGCTGCGCGACGGGTATCGATCAGCATTCGGCCCAGATCGCCGCCATAGGCAGCGTTGAGCGCCGGCACGTTCATGGACAACTCCAGCCACTGGCCGTCACCCGCCCCGTCCCTGGTCGCGGCGCCGGCATTGAACCTGGCCACGTACAGGGTGCCGTGGTCGAGCAGATCGAGATTTGCTGTACGGTTGACGGGGTTATAAGGTTGCGCGCTGATCCACTTGTAGATGTACTCGTTGACCTGATCGTCGCCGGAGTAGATCACCAGGCGGCCATCGCTGGCGATGGCATAGGCTGCATTCTCGTGCTTGAAGCGCCCCAGCGAAGTGCGCTTGACCGGCGGTCGGCTGGGATTGAAGGGATCGATCTCGACCATCCAGCCGAAACGATTCGGCTCGTTGTTGCG
>JAHCKU010000098.1 GCA_026125625.1 Burkholderiales bacterium
CAACCGGGTGCGCGTCACCCGAACTAAATTAGTTGCGCGCTCTCGCGTCCATGCCACCCAGCGACTTTTCTTCCGTGCCCAAGATCACCGGTGAGTGCAAGCCGGGCCGTGGCCGGCCGCGCAGCGAGCACTCGCACGAGGCGATCCTCGATGCGGTGCTGCGGCTGCTGGAGGCAGAGGGCTATGGCGCACTCACCATCGAGGGTGTCGCGCGCCATGCGGGCGTAGGCAAGCAGACCATCTACCGCTGGTGGAAGTGCAAAGCCGAGCTGGTGCTCGAGGCCTACGCCAATCACTCCGCGAGCAAGACGCCGGTGCCGGACAAAGGCAATCTGCGCGCCGATCTGGAAGCCTTCCTGAGCGTGGGCTTCAAACGTCTCACTGACATTTCGGGTCCGATCATGCGCGGGCTGATGGCCGATGCCGTGCACGACGAGGAGTTCCGCGAGGTGCTGGTGAGCGCGTTCATCGCCAAGCGCAACGAGGCGCTGAAGCAGATCTTCCAGCGTGGCCGTGAGCGCGGTGAAGTGGATCACGCCGCGGACGTCGAGCTGGCCTGCGAGCTGATCCTGGGCCCGATGTGGTATCGGCTGCTGCTGCAGCAGGGCAGGCTCGACGCGCGCTTCGCGCGTCAGCTTACGACCGCGGTCGTCAACGTCGTCGGCGTGCGCGGGGAATCACCGGCAGAGCGCGGCGAGGCGCTCGGGATGCGCGACTGAGGCCACCCGGCAGCAGCGGGCGCTACCCAGCAGACTGCTTCCCTAGGGAAACTTGGGCAGAGTTTGCCTAATCTAGGAAGGCTTCCAGCACGCGCGCCAGCTCCACCGGCTGATCGTGGTGCATCATGTGACCGCAATCGGCCAGGGTCACTTCGCGCAGATCGCGGAACGCGGCACGGCGTTGCGCCAGATCCTCCTCGCCGCTCCTGAACCACTTGCGCATCCACTCGCCGTCACCCCATACCCATAGCACCGGCGCGTCGATACGTTGCCAGCATGCGATGGCTTCCTCGATGCGGTAGAGCACCGGATTGACCATCTTGTGCGCCGGGTCTGCGGCCAGAATATATTGGCCATCCGTGTCACGCTCTGCCCAATGCTCTGCCAGGAAGTGTGCACGCTGCGGCGTCAGTCGCGGGTTGTTGCGCATCAGGCGCTCCGCGACCGCATGCAAGGAGGCGTAGGGTTTCAGCGCGGGTGGCTGTGCCAGCTCGTCCAGCCACTTCTCGTAGCGCATCGGCGCGGCTTCCGCGGCGGTGCGCGGCAGTCCGAATCCTTCCAGCAGCGCCAGCCGGCGCACGCGGGCCGGTCGTGCCCCGGCGTAGAGATTGGCGACGTTGCCGCCCATGCTGTGGCCGGCGATATCGACCGCCGCGTCGGGCGTGAGCTGGCGCAACAGTGCGTCCAGGTCGCCCAGATAGTCGGGGAACCAGTAGCCGCCTGCGGCCCGCTGCGACAGGCCGAAGCCGCGCCAGTCCGGTGCCAGCACGAACCAGTCGCGGCGCAGCGCGTCGACCAGGAACTGGAACGACGCCGACATATCCATCCAGCCGTGCAGCAGCCATAGCGGCCGCTGTCCGGGATCGCCCCAGGTGCGCACGTGATAGCGCAGGCCGCGCACGTCGACGAAGCGCGATTGGCTGGGTTTCATGCGAGACACGTCATTTCTACTCCTGCACCATCAATGGTTCGCTCGGGCGATGCCGGCGGATGGTATCCCAGGAAACCAGGGCCAGCGCGAGCGCGATCAGCGCCATGCCGGCCCATTCCATGCGCGAGGGGCGCTCGCCCAGCTGCAGTGCGGAGCCGAGCAGTGCGATCACCGGGATGCCGAGCGAGCTCATGCTGGCGGTGCCGGCCGGCAGGCGCCTGAGGACGTAGAACCAGCCTATCCAGCCGCCGGCGGTGGCGAGCACACCCAGCGCCAGGGCCAGCGCAACGAACGTCGGTGTCCAGTGGATCGGTTGCGAAGGCATGCTCATCGTCACGATCAGCATGGGAATCAGTCCCAGCGCCATCTGCCAGAACGTGAAGTTGTACATGTCCACCGGGTGCTTGTTGTGCAGACGCTTGTAGATGACCACGCCCAGCGCCCAGCACACGCCGGCGAGCACTGCCAGGACCTTGGCCAGCAGTGCCGAGCGCAGACCCCAGGGCTCGAGGATCAGCAGCAGCCCGCCGGCTGCGAGCGCAACCGCGGCCCATCCCACGGCACCGACGCGCTCGCCCAACAGCGGCCAGGCGAACACCAGCACCCAGAACGGCATGGTGAATACCAGAAACGAGGTCTTTCCGGCTTCACCCTGCGACAACGCCCAGTTGTTGAGTAGCAGGAACAGGCCGGTCTGGATCACGCCCACACCCAGGGCTTCCCAAGGATGCTCGGGCAGCACGCGCCTGCTCAGCACCAGCAGTTCCGGAAACAGGCACACGGTGCCGATGGCGATGCAAGGTGGCGAGGCTGGTGGTGGGCGGTAGGCCAGCGCCATTTTCGACAGCACCAGCTCTTTAGCCGAGCACCAGCACGATCATGACCGCGCCGGCGCGGCGCACGCTGCGCGCGTCGTTCACGAGGGGCGTCGGCCGCGGCGCGGCAGAAAAAGGGAAATGGGCAGGAAAGGGCACATCGGCGGGCGCGCAATTATAGCCGTGCGATCGGTCTTGGGGCCGTGTCTGCGCTGCACCTCATGAGGCAAGGGGCGGCGCGCTAGAATTCGTGCATGCACTCACCGCAGTTCATCCATCTTCGCCTGCACAGCGAGTACTCCATCGTCGACGGCACCATCCGCCTCGAGGAAGCGGTCGCACGCGCGGTGCGCGACGGCATGCCGGCGTTGGCACTGACCGATCTGGGCAACATGTTCGGGCTGGTGAAGTTCTACGAGGCGGCGCGTGAAGAAGGTATCAAGCCGATCGCCGGCTGCGATCTGTGGATCGGCAACGAGCACGAGCGCGACCGGCCCAGCCGTGCGTTGCTGCTGTGCCAGGATCTCGGCGGCTATCACCGCATGTGCGAGCTGCTGGCGCGTGCCTATCGCGGCAATCAGCAGCGCGGGCGTGCAGAAGTATGCAAGGCCTGGTTCAGTGATCTCGGCACCGACGGCCTGATCGCGCTGTCGGGTGCGATGGACGGCGAGATCGGCCAGGCGTTGCTGGCGGACAACGTGGCACTGGCCGAGCAGCGCGCGCGTGAATGGGCGCAGCTGTTTCCCGGCCGCTTCTACATCGAAGTGCAGCGCGCCGGGCTGGCGCGCGAGCAGGAGTACGTGGGCGCGGCGTGTGTGCTGGCAGCGCGCCTGCAGCTGCCGGTGGTGGCCACGCACCCGCTGCAGTTCCTCGACGCCGATGATTTCAAGGCGCACGAGGCGCGCGTGTGCATCAGCCAGGGCTACGTGCTGGCGGACAGGCGCCGGCCGCGTGCCTTCACGCCCGAGCAGTATTTCAAGAGCCAGGCGCAGATGCTGCAGCTGTTCGCGGATCTGCCGGCGGCACTCGCCAACAGCGTCGAGATCGCGCGCCGCTGCAGCCTGGACATCGAGCTGGGCAAGAGCAAGCTGCCGCTGTTTCCCACGCCGGACGGAACCGGCCTCGACGACTATCTGCGCCAGCAGGCGCGCGCCGGGCTCGAGCAGCGTCTGGTGCTGCTGTATCCCGATGGCGGGCAGCGCGAGCAGGCACGTTCACGCTACGCACAGCGGCTGGAGACCGAGCTCGCGACCATCATCGAGATGGGATTTGCCGGCTACTTCCTCATCGTCGCCGACTTCATCATGTGGGCCAAGCACAACGGCGTGCCGGTCGGACCCGGACGCGGCTCCGGCGCCGGCTCGCTGGTAGCCTACAGTCTGGGCATCACCGATCTGGACCCGCTGCGCTACGATCTGCTGTTCGAGCGCTTCCTCAATCCCGAGCGTGTATCGATGCCGGACTTCGACGTCGATTTCTGCCAGGACGGGCGCGACCGCGTGATCGACTACGTGCGGCAGAAGTACGGCGGCGACAGCGTCTCGCAGATCGCCACCTTCGGCACCATGGCGGCGAAGGCGGTGGTGCGCGACGTCGGCCGCGTGCTCGATCTGCCGTACAACTTCTGCGACCAGCTGGCCAAGCTGATCCCGTTTCAGCCGGGCAAGCTGATCACCTAATGTGCCGGATGGAGCCGCTGCTGGCGCAGCGCGAGGAACAGGAGGAGAGGTGCGCAGGCTTCTCCGCGCTGGGGGAGAGTCTCGAAGGCTTGACACACGCAACGTCGGCATGCACGCCGGCGGCGTGCTCATCGCACTCTGACAGGTTGACCGTCTGCCGCTGTACTGCGCCGAGGGCACCGACGGTGTGGTGAGCCAGTTCGACAAGGACGATGTGGAAGCGGTCGGGCTGGTGAAGTTCGACTTTCTCGGTCTGACCACGCTCACCATCCTCGACTGGACCTTGAAGTTCATCCAGCGGCTCGAGACGGTCCAGCCGGCGGAGACGCCGGCTGCGAGCCTGGCGCTGGAGACGCTGCCGCTGGACGATCCGGCGGCCTACCGCATCTTCTCCAGCGGCAACACCACTGCAGTGTTCCAGTTTGAATCACGCGGCATGCGCGATCTGCTCAAGCGCGCGCGGCCGGACCGCTTCGAGGACATCATTGCCCTGGTCGCGCTGTATCGGCCCGGCCCCATGGAGCTGATTCCCGATTTCATCGATCGCAAGCACGCACGCCGCAGCGTGGAGTACCTGGACCCGCGCCTGGAACCGCTCCTGGGCGAGACCTACGGCATCATGGTGTACCAGGAGCAGGTGATGCAGATCGCGCAGGTGATCGGCGGCTACACTCTGGGCGGCGCCGATCTGCTGCGTCGCGCGATGGGCAAGAAGAAGCCCGAGGAGATGGCCCTGCAGCGGGATATCTTCGTTGCCGGTGCGGAGAAGAACGGGCTGACCCGGGCCACCGCCAGCGAGCTGTTCGACCTGATGGAGAAGTTCGCCGGCTACGGCTTCAACAAGTCGCACGCCGCGGCCTACGCGCTGGTGGCGTACCAGACCGCATACATGAAGGCGCATCACGCTGCGGCGTTCATGGCGGCCAACCTGTCCGCGGTCATGGACGACACCGACAAGGTGCATCAGCTGGTCGAAGATGCGATCGACAATGGCCTGAAGATCCTGCCGCCGGACATCAACGCGTCCGAGTACCGCTTCGCCCCGGTGGCGCGCGATGCCGTCCGCTACGGACTGGGCGCCATCAAAGGTACCGGCGAGTCCGCCATCGAGGCGATCCTGGCGGCACGCCGCAGCGGCGGCGCGTTTCGCGATCTGTTCGACTTCTGCCATCGCATGGACAAGCGCGTGGTCAACCGGCGCGTGCTGGAGGCGCTCATTCGCGCCGGTGCCTTCGACTGCATCGACGATCATCGTCACCGCCTGTTCGCCTCGGCCGGCGTGGCCATCGAGAGTGCGGAGCAGGCCAGCCGCGCCGCCGGACAGAATTCACTGTTCGACGAGGACGCCGGCGCGCTGCAGCAGCGGCTGATCGAGCGCCCGCGCTGGTCCGAGCGCCAGCGCCTGCAGGAGGAGAAGCAGGCGCTCGGCTTCTACCTCAGCGGACACCCGTTCGCGGCGTATCGTGCGGAGCTGCAGCGTTTCGTGCGCACCTCGCTGTCTCGGCTGGGCCCGGCGAGCGACGGCGAGGGCGCACAGCGCACGCAGCTGGTGGCCGGCATCGTCGATACACTGCGCTGGGCCAACACCCAGAGCGGCCGCATGCTGATCATCAAGCTCAGCGACGGCACCGGCTCGCAGGAGATCACGGTCTACAACGAGATGGCCGATCAGGTGCGCGGACTGGTGAAGGAGGACGCCCTGCTGGTGATCGAGGCGCGTGTGCGCATGGTGCGCCGCTCGGGCGATGACGGCGAGGAGTCCTTCATGCGCGTGAGCGCCGAGCGCATCCACGATCTGGCCGGTGCACGCGAGAAGTTCGCGCGCGCGCTGCAGATCAGGTGTAACGGCGGTTCCAGCGGCACGCGTTTGCGCGAGCTGCTCGCGCCGTACAAGGCCGGCGCCTGCCCGGTGTCCATTCAATACAACAACGGCAACGCCGAATGCAGTATCGAGCTGGGAGAGGCTTGGCGCGTGAAGCCGGAGGAGGCGCTGCTGGAGGCCTTGAAAGAGTGGCTGAAGCCCGAGAACGTGCAGGTGATGTATTGAATTGCTGATGGCGCAGCTCACGCTGGAACAATTGAGCCGGGCGCTGGACCATCTCTCGCGTGGCGCCTGGCAGGAAGCGCATGCGATCGTGCAGCAGGACGAGCAATGGACGCTGTCGTGCTGGGCACATGGACTAGTACACGTGCTCGAAGGGGATCTGGACAACGCGCGCTACTGGTACAACCGCGCGCAACGGTCGTTCATTGCGCCGGTCGACGTGGAGGCGGAACTGGTCGCGCTGCGCGGTTCGATGCCACCGGAGGCCTCGTCATGACCTGCATCAGCCCCGCATCGTAGTTCGGACGGTCAGGCGCTGGGAAGGCGATCGAAGCTCTGGAACTCGCCCTCGGCATCGCTCACCTCGATCCGCGTGACGCGTGCAGCCGGCGGGCCGCGCCGTGCCCAGGCGATGACCGCCTGCACGCTCTCTTCCGTACCGTGCAGCACCGCTTCCACCGTGCCGTCGATGCGGTTGCGCACCCAGCCCGCGACGCCGCCGGCCCACGCCTGTGCACGCAGGGCATCGCGAAAGCCCACGCCCTGCACGCGCCCATGCACCGTGATGCGTCGTGTCACCGTGGGTTCCGTAGGCGCTGCGGCAAGCCGCTGGAAGCCCTGGAAGCTGCCTGAGCCGTCACTGATCTCGACGGCGCTGACCAGCGCGTCCGAGGTGCCGCGCGTGGCCCAGTCGACCAGCATGCCGACGAAGTCGGCCTCGCCCTGCACCATGGCCTCGATGCTGCCGTCGCTGCGCGAGCGCACCCAGCCGGCGAGGCCCATCGCAGTGGCCTCCGCCGCCAGCGCTTCGGCCATGCGCGTGTCGCGCAGGCGTCCGCGTACGAGCAGGTGCTTGGTGGTCGGCATCGACGTGCACGGCCTGGTGCGGGAAAGCGGTTACTTCACGCGCATGCCCGGCTGTGCACCCTCGTCGACGTCGAGCAGGTAGATGCCGGGTCCATCCCCGCTGGCGGCAAGCACCATGCCCTGCGATTCGCCGAAGCGCATCTTGCGCGGCTGCAGATTGGCCACCATCACCGTCAGCCGGCCCTTGAGCTGCTCCGGATCGTAGACCGACTTGATGCCGGCGAACACCTGCCGCGTCTCGCCGCCGAGGTCGAGCTGCAGGCGCAGCAGCTTCTCGGCGCCCTCGACGTGCTGGGCATCGACGATGCGCGCCACGCGCAGCTCGACCTTGCTGAACTCGTCGATGGTGATGAGCGCCGGTTGGGCGGCGTCTGCTCCCGCCTGAGCCGGCTGGGCGGAGGGGGTGGCTTGCTGGTTCACGTGTTTCTCCTGGTGCTGTGCATGACGCTGCGGTCCGGGCGGCGGCTGCAGCGATTCCTTGTTGGCTTCGACCAGCGCATCGATCTGCCTGCGCTCGACGCGGGTCATGAGGTGCTCGTAGGCGGAGATCCGTCTTTCCGACGTCAACGGCGTATCGACGTGACTCCACTCGAGAGGGGGGACGTTGAGGAAGCGTTCCACTGCCTGCGCCACCCGCGGCAAGACAGGCTTGAGAAAAATGGTGAGCATCCGGAAGGCCTCGAGCGCGATGCAGCAGACCTGATGGACATCGGCCAGCCGATCCGGTTGCTTCGCCAATTCCCAGGGTTTGTTGCGGTCGACGTAGCCGTTCACCTCGTCCATCAAGGCCATGATGCAGCGGATGGCTTTGCCGAACTCACGGCCCTCGTAGCAATTCGCGATCTCGTCGGCGGAACTGCGAATGGCATCCAGCAGCGGCGCCTCGAATCTGGCCACCTCGCTCGAGAAAAGCGTGTTGATGAACCGGGCGCAGCGGCTGGCGATGTTCACGTATTTGCCTACCAGGTCGCTGTTCACGCGCGCGACGAAATCATCGAGATTGAGGTCGATGTCCTCCATGGTCGCGCCCAGCTTGGCCGCGTAGTAGTAGCGCAGCCACTCCGGGTTCAGTCCCTGCGCCAGGTAGCTGCCGGCGGTGATGAAGGTGCCGCGCGACTTCGACATCTTCTGTCCATCCACGGTCAGGAAGCCGTGGGCGAACACGTGCCTGGGCGTGCGGTAGCCGCTGAACTGGAGCATGGCCGGCCAGAACAGGGCGTGGAAATAGAGGATGTCCTTGCCGATGAAGTGCACCATCTCGACGTCGCCGTGGCCGGGGCGCACCCAGCCGTCGAAATCGAGGCCGCACCGCTCCGCCAGATTGCGGAAGCTGCCGAGATAACCGATCGGCGCATCCAGCCAGACGTAGAAGTACTTGCCCGGCGCGTCCGGGATCTCGAAGCCGAAATAGGGCGCATCGCGCGAGATGTCCCAGTCGTTGAGTCCCTGGTCGAACCACTCGCGGATCTTGTTGCGCGCTTCCTCCTGCAGGTGTCCGCCGCTCTGTGTCCATTCCTCCAGGAAGTGGCGGCAGTCGGGGTGCGAGAGCTTGAAGAAGTAATGGTCCGAGGCCTTGCGCACCGGCGTCGCGCCGGATACCGCCGAGTACGGATCGATCAGGTCGGTCGGGTTGTAGGTGGTGCCGCACACCTCGCAGTTGTCGCCGTACTGATCCTTGGCATGGCAGTTGGGACATTCGCCCTTGATGAAGCGATCGGGCAGGAACATCGACTTGACCGGATCGTAGAACTGCTCGACCGAGCGCACGTCGATCAATCCGCGCTCGCGCAGGCGTAGATAGATGTCTTCCGACAGCTGCCGCGTTTCGTCCGAGTGCGTGGTGTAGTAATTGTCGAAGGCGACATGGAATCCGGCGAAGTCGCGCGTGTGCTCCTGAAGCACGCGCGCGATCAGTGTCTCGGGTGCGATGCCTTCCTTCTCCGCGCGCAGCATGATGGCGGTGCCGTGCGTGTCGTCGGCACACACGTAGTGGCATTCATGGCCGCGCATCTTCTGGAAGCGCACCCAGATGTCGGTCTGGATGTATTCCACCAGGTGGCCGAGGTGGAT
>JAHCKU010000099.1 GCA_026125625.1 Burkholderiales bacterium
CCACCGTAGTTGGCAGCGATAGTCAACGTCAGCCGGGTATTCGCCGCCGTCAGCATCTCGGCTTCGCGCACCAGCGTGACCACGCGCGGCTCGAAACCCATCAGATCTCCCACCACTTTCAGGCGGATGTCGTTCTCGTGCAGTTTGGCGACCTCGCTCTCGAGCGCGCGCAGGAACAGCTGCATGAGGAAGGAGACTTCTTCCGGCGGACGCCTCCAGTTCTCGCTGCTGAACGCGAACAGGGTCAGGTATTCGACCCTAGCCTCGACGCAGCAACGGGTGATCAGGCGCACCGTCTCCAGCCCGCGCCGATGCCCCGCAACGCGGGGCAGCAGACGCTGCTTGGCCCAACGCCCGTTGCCATCCATGATGATGGCGATGTGCCGCGGCGTGCTGCCGGTGCGCGGAATGCCGATGGTGGAACTGTCACGAATAGTCACGCGCTGCGAATCTCCCGGCAGCCTCAGACAGCCATCAGATCGGCTTCCTTGGCCTGCAGCACCTTGTCCGCTTCGCCGATGTAGCGGTCGGTGAGCTTCTGCACGTCGTCCTGGGCGCGGCGCTCCTCGTCCTCGGAGATCTCCTTCTCCTTGAGCAGTTCCTTGAGATGATGAATGGCATCGCGCCGGATGTTGCGGATGGCCACGCGCGCGTTCTCCGTCTCTGCGCGCACCACCTTGATGAGATCCTTGCGCCGCTCCTCGGTCAGCGGCGGCATCGGTACGCGCACGACGTCGCCTACCGTGGCCGGATTGAGCCCCAGATCCGAATCGCGGATGGCCTTCTCGATCGCAGAAGCCATGCGCTTCTCCCAGGGGGAGACGCCGATGGTGCGAGCATCGATCAAGGTGACGTTCGCCACCTGGTTCAGCGCAGTGGCATTGCCGTAGTAGTCCACCGTGATGTGGTCGAGCAGCCCGGTGTGAGCGCGTCCCGTGCGCACCTTGCCCAAGTCGGTCTTGAGTGCCTCGACGCTCTTCTGCATCTTCTGCTCGGCAGATTTCTTCACGTCAGCGATCATCGTCCCTCCTCTCGCTCTGGATGCCGGCGCGGGACCGCCATGGAGGCAGCGGCGCGCAGGCGACGTTCAGCTGTGAACCAGCGTGCCTTCGTCTTCACCCAGCACCACACGTTTGAGCGCACCCGGCTTGAAGATGCTGAAGACGCTTATCGGCAGCTTCTGGTCGCGGCAAAGAGTCAGCGCGGTGGCGTCCATGACCTTCAGATTCTTCATGATCGCCTCGTCGAAAGTCACGCCATGATAGCGGGTCGCAGCGCTGTTGGTCTTCGGATCATCGGTGTACACGCCGTCGACCTTGGTCGCCTTGAGGACGATATCCACGTTCATCTCCATGCCGCGCAAGGCGGCAGCAGTGTCGGTGGTGAAGAAGGGATTGCCGGTGCCCGCCGCGAACACCACCACCTTGCCTTCCTCGAGGTAGCGCATTGCCTTGCCGCGAATATAGGGTTCGGCCACCTGCTCGATGGTGAGCGCAGACTGCACCCGGCTGGACAGGCCGATACGGCGCATGGCGTCCTGCAGGGCGAGCGCGTTCATGACGGTCGCCAGCATGCCCATGTAATCGGCAGTGGCGCGGTCCATGCCTGCCGCGCCGAGGGCCACGCCGCGAAAGATGTTGCCGCCGCCGATCACGACGGCGGTTTCGATACCCATGTGCACCACTTCGGCAATCTCGGCCACGATGCGCTCGAGCGTGCCGCGGTCGATACCATAGGCACCCTCACCCATCAGGGCCTCGCCCGAGAGTTTGAGCAGAATACGCTTGTAGACCGGCTGACCCGCCATCTGTGCCCCTTTCCGCCGCCGGGTCTCAGCGCGCCTGCGCGGCCTGGGCCATCACCTCGGCCGCAAAGTCGCTCTGCTTCTTCTCGATGCCCTCGCCCACCACGTACAGGACAAACTGGGCGACCTGTGCCCCCTTGGACTTGAGCAATTGCTCGATGGTCTGCTTGTCGTCCTTGACGAAGGGCTGCCCCAGCAACGTCACCTCCTTGAGGAACTTCTGCACGCTGCCTTCCACCATCTTCTCCACGATGTTCGCCGGCTTGCCGGATTCCGCAGCCTTCTGCTGGGCGATCTCGCGTTCACGCTGGATCAGATCCGCCGACACCGCCTCCTTGGATAGCGCCACCGGCTTGCTGGCTGCGATATGCATGGCGATGTCCTTGGCCAGCACCTCGTCGCCGCCCACCAGGTCGACCATGACTCCGATCTTGGAACCGCCGTGGACGTAACTCGCCAACCGTCCCTTCGCCTCCAGGCGCTGGAAGCGGCGGATCGACATGTTCTCACCGATACGGCCGACCAGGGTTTTGCGCAGCTCTTCCACTGGCGTGCCGTCGATTGCCAGTGCCGACAACGCCGCCACATCGGCCGGGGTCTGCTTCGCTACCAGTTCGGCAAGGCTGCGTGCAAAGGCCAGGAAATCCTCGTTCTTGGCTACGAAATCGGTCTCGCAGTTGACCTCGACAAGCGCGCCGATCCTGCCGTCACCGGACAGGTAGGTACCGACCACGCCCTCGGCTGCCACCCGGCTGGCCGCCTTGCTTGCCTTGTTACCCAATCGCACGCGCAGAATCTCTTCGGCCTTGGCCATGTCGCCATCGGCCTCCGTCAGCGCCTTCTTGCACTCCATCATCGGCGCGTCGGTCTTCTCACGCAGCTCCTTCACCATGCTCGCAGTAATCTCGGCCATCTTCATGCTCCCAAACGCGGGGCAGCCGAGGCTGCCCGTTCCCCACCCGGCGGCCGACCCGGTCGCCCGCCCTCGTCTTTCGCGATCCGGATCGATCGGATCATCGATTCAAAAAAGGGGCCTCACGGCCCCTTCTTCACGTCCCACTCCTGCTGCAGCTATTGTGCACCGGCTTCTTCACCCGCCTCGACCTCGACGAACTCGTCCGAGGCGATCTCCTTGTGCACCTGCGTGCGTCCCTCGAGGATGGCATCGGCCACACCGCGTGCGTACAGGCGGATCGCCCGGCTGGAATCGTCGTTGCCAGGGATGACATAGTTCACCCCATCCGGAGAGTTGTTGGTGTCGACGATGCCGATGACCGGAATGCCCAGCTTCCTGGCTTCGGCGATGGCGATTTTCTGATAGCCCACGTCGACCACGAACAGCGCATCGGGCAGACCGGCCATGTCCTTGATCCCGCCCAGGCTGCGGTTGAGCTTCTCCAGCTCGCGCTGATAGCCCAGCTGCTCCTTCTTCGCCAGGCGCTCGAGGGTTCCGTCCTCGACCATCTGTTCCATGTCCTTGAGGCGCTTGATCGACTGCTTCACCGTCTTGTAGTTGGTGAGCATGCCGCCGAGCCAGCGATAGTCGATGAAAGGCGACCCGCAGCGGGTGGCTTCTTCGCGAATGATGTCACGCGCCTGTCGCTTGGTACCGACGAACAGCAGGGTGCCGCGGTTTGCAGACAGTTGACGAACGTATTTGAGCGCGTCGTTGTACAGCTCGAGCGTGCGCTCGAGATTGACGATGTGGATCTTGTTGCGCTGACCGAAGATGAACTGCGCCATCTTCGGGTTCCAGTAGCGGGTCTGGTGTCCGAAATGGACCCCAGCCTCCAGCATTTCACGCATGGATGCAGGCATTGCGACGATTCTCCGGTTAAGGTTGGATCCTCCATCCGTCCTGGACCATGCAGCTGCACGAGTGCTCGGGAGAGCAGCCTTTCAGCTCGATGGCCGCCACACCGGCTCGGGAGGTCGATCCTGCGAGCCGGCACCTTAACGGTACGGATGTGTGTAGTTTCTGCCTTCCACGGGAACATCCCGCTGCAGGCAAACGCGAAATTCTATCAGGCACATGCATCGCGCTCAAGGGTGCTGCTGATCGCGCTGGCGGCGCGTCTCGTAGAGGCACAACGCCGCGGCCACCGACACGTTCAGGCTCTCCACCTGTCCCAGCATGGGGATGCGCACCAGCACATCGCAGTGCTCTCGCGTCAGGCGCCGCAACCCCTGGCCCTCCGCGCCCAGCACCCAGGCCGACGCTCCCTGCACCTGCAACCCGAACAGGCTCTGGGCTCCGTCTTCCGCCGCCCCGTAGATCCACACACCCGCCTGTTTGAGCTGCTCCATGGCACGCACCAGGTTGGTGACTACGATCAACGGCACGCTTTCGGCAGCTCCGCTCGCCACCTTGGCCACCACCGGCGTCATGCCCGCAGAGCGATCCTTTGGAACCACCACGGCATGCACGCCGAGTGCATCGGCGGTGCGCAGGCAGGCACCCAGATTGTGGGGATCGGTCACCCCATCGAGCAGCAGCAGAAACGGCGGCTCACCCGCCGGCTGCAGCACGTCCTCGAGCGCCACCGGCCCTTGCCGGGATTGCACCAGCGCGATCACGCCTTGGTGGCGGCCACCGCCGCTCATGCCGTCCAGGCGTTTTTCGTCGACCGTGCTGACCCGCACCTGCAGCCGCTCGGCGACCGCCAGCAGGTCACGCAGGCGCCCGTCGTGCCGTGCCGCGTCGACGAAGATCTCGCGCACGCTCTGCGGATGCTGGCGCAGGCGCGCAACGACGGCATGAAACCCCAGCAGCACGTTCTTGTCACCCGCCATGGTTACGCCTGATCCGGTGCGGCCAGCACGAAATCCAGGCGCGTGCTCTCGAGGTCGGCACGCACCAGTGTCACCCGCACCCGATCCGCAAGCCGGTATCTGCGTCCGCCGCGCTCACCCACAAGCTGATGGCGGCCCGGATCGAACTGGAAATAGTCGTCCCCCAGTTCCGAGACGTGCACCATGCCCTCCACGTACACCTCGTCCAGGGCGACGAAGATGCCGAAGGCCGCAACACCGCTGATGCTGGCGGTGAACGATTCGCCCACCCGCTCGCGCATGTAGTAGCACTTCAGCCATGCTTCGACCTCGCGGGTCGCTTCGTCGGCACGGCGTTCGGTCTGCGAGCAGTGGACACCCAGCTCCGTCCAGCTGCCGGGCTCGTAGCGTTGACCAGCAAGGACCGCCTTGATGGCCCGGTGCACCAGCAGGTCGGGATAGCGCCGGATCGGCGAGGTGAAATGAGTGTAGGCCTCGTACGCCAGACCGAAATGGCCGATGTTCTCCGGCGCATACATGGCCTGTCGCAACGAGCGCAGCAGCGCGGTCTGCAGCAGCTGCCGATCGGGTCGTTCGCGGATGCGCTCCAGCAGTCGCGCATAGTCCTTGGCGTGCGGCTCGTCACCGCCGCCCAGCTGCAGCCCAAACTCGCGCAGGAACTCACGCAGGTCTTTGAGCTTCACGGCGGAAGGCCCCTCGTGCACGCGGTACAGCGCGGGATGGTCATGCCGCTGCAGCACGTCCGAGGCGCATACGTTGGCCGCGAGCATGCATTCTTCGATCAGACGATGGGCATCATTGCGCTCCACCGGCACGATGCGGCTGATCTTGCCGTGCTCGTCGAAATCCATGCGCGTCTCGGTGGTCTCGAAATCGATCGCTCCACGGCGCGTGCGCGCCTTGAGCAGCGCGTGGAACAGTCGTTCGAGATTGCGAAGATGCGGCAGCATGGGCGCGTCGACCGCGTCCGCATCACCGGCCAGGGCGGCTGCCACGGCGGCATAGGTGAGCCGCGCGTGGGAGTGCATGACGGCAGGATAGAAACGGTAGTCCTTGATGTCCCCGCGTGCGCTCACCACCATCTCGCACACCATGCACAGGCGGTCGACGCCCGGGTTGAGCGAGCACAGCCCATTCGACAACGTCTCGGGCAGCATCGGGATGACCCGACGCGGGAAGTACACCGAATTGCCACGCTCGCGCGCATCCAGATCGAGCGCGTCTGCGTGGGCGACATAGTGGCTGACGTCGGCGATCGCCACCCACAGCCGATAGCCTTTTCCTTCAGCGCGACAGTGCACGGCGTCGTCGAAATCACGCGCCGTCTCGCCGTCGATGGTGACCAGCGGCAACGTGCGCAGATCCTCTCTGCCCGACCAATGCGCGGGCTCCACCGATTTCGGCAGGGCGCTCGCCAATGCCTGCGCCTGCGGCGAGAACTCGTACGGCAGCTCGTGCTTGCGTAGCGCGATCTCGATTTCCATGCCCGCATCGGCATAGTCACCCAGCACCTCGACGATGCGGGCTACCGGTTTGACATGCCGATCCGGCTGCTGGACGATCTGCGCCACCACCACCTGCCCGGTCTGCGCTCCTGCCATCGCATCGGCAGGAATCAGCAGATCGTGGTGGATACGCCGATCCTCCGGCACCACGAAACAGATGCCATGCTCGGTATGCAGACGACCGACCACCCGCTGCTGCGCGCGTTCGAGGACCTCGATGATGACGCCCTCGGGCCGGCCGCGCCGGTCTACGCCCTGCGCACGCGCCATCACGCGATCCCCGTGCAGGACCTTGGACATCTCCCACGGACTCAGGAACAGATCGGGGCCACCTTCGTCCGGCACCAGGAATCCGAAGCCATCGGCGTGCGCCTGGACGCGTCCTTTCACCAATCCCAGCTTGTCGACGATGCACAGCGCACCCCGTCGATTGCGCATGAGCTGGCCATCGCGCTCCATCGCAGCCAGCCGCCGCTCGAACAGGCGCTGCTCCTCTTCACCGATGTCGAGCAGTTCCATCAACCGCCGGGAAAGGACCGGCACACCCTCCTGCTCCAGCACGTGCAGGATCCATTCACGGCTGGGCAGCGGATTGTCGTAGCGCTCGCGCTCGCGCTCCAGGTGCGGGTCGGCCAGACGCAGGCTGATCGTTGTCACCTGAGGGTCGGCGGGCAGGTCGGATGCACGCGTTCGAGCCATGTAGACGTCGACATGCGGTTGTCCAAATTTGACACCGGGCCATTTTCCATTAGAATTGCTGCCCGCTGCGCCGAGATGGCGGAATTGGTAGACGCACCAGGTTCAGGTCCTGGCGGTGGCAACACTGTGGAGGTTCGAGTCCTCTTCTCGGCACCAGCAAAACAGTCACACTGAGATTCGTATCGAGCCGCGTGAAACCGCGGCTTTTTTTCGCCTAGCGCGCAACTGGCTGAGCGAAGGGGTGGCGCAACACGATCGTGTCGTCGCGCTCCGCGCCGGTGGAAATCATGTCGATCGGCACGCCACACACTTCTGCAATGCGCTCCAGATATGCACGTGCCTGCCGTGGCAGCTCCTGGTAGCGACGCACGCCCAACGTGGTCTCTTTCCAACCCGGTATCTCTTCGTAGATCGGCTCGCATTCCGCCAACTCCTCCGCCCCCACCGGCAGCAGATCGCGCATCTGCCCCTGGACTCGATAACCGACCCCGATCTGCAGTGTCTCCATGCCGTCGAGCACGTCGAGCTTGGTCACGCACAGGCCACTGACACCGTTGATCTGGATGGAACGCTTCAGGGCCGCGGCATCGAACCATCCGCAGCGCCGCGCGCGCCCGGTGGTGGCACCAAACTCCTGCCCACGCGTGGCGATCTGCCGGCCGATCTCGTGGTCCACCAGCTCGGTAGGGAACGGCCCCGATCCCACCCGCGTGGGATAGGCTTTGGTGATTCCCAGGATGTAGTGCAGCGCACCCGGACCGACCCCGCTTCCCGCAGCCGCAGCGCCGGCCACGCAGTTGCTCGAGGTCACGAAGGGATAAGTGCCGTGATCGACATCCAGCAGCGTGCCCTGAGCACCCTCGAACAGCAGGTTTGCGCCGGCGCGCTGGGCTTCGAACAGGCGACGCGGGACATCGCCCACCATCGACTTGATGCGATCGGCGAGCGCCAGCGTGTCGTCGAGCGTGCGCTGGAAGTCGATCGTCTCGGTGGAAAAGTAGTGGCGCAGAACGAAGTTGTGGAAGTCGAGCACCTCGCCCAGCTTGGCGGCGAAACGCTCGCGATGGAACAGATCCTGGATACGGATCGCGCGGCGGCCGACCTTGTCCTCGTATGCCGGTCCGATGCCGCGTCCGGTGGTGCCGATCTTCCCGGCGCCCTTGGCCGCTTCGCGGGCCCGATCGAGCGCGGCGTGGCACGGCAGGATCAAAGGGCATGCCTCGCTGATGGTGAGGCGCGAACGCACGTTTATCCCCGCTTGCTCGAGCATCGCGCATTCTTCGAGCAAGGCCTCGGGCGAGACGACGACACCGTTGCCGATGAAGCAGGACACGTCGGCGCGCAAGATGCCGGAGGGAATCAAGTGCAGGACGGTTTTCTGCCCGCCGATGACCAGAGTATGCCCGGCATTGTGGCCACCCTGAAAACGCACCACGCCCTGAGCATGATCGGTGAGCCAATCGACGATCTTGCCCTTGCCCTCGTCGCCCCATTGCGTGCCCACCACCACCACGTTGCGTCCCATTGTCGCTATCCTGCCTTCCGGTCCTCGATCATGTCGACCACCTGCCATCTGCCATCCTGCAGCACGAGCTGCCGGGCACACCCCAGCTCTTCGCGCGTGTTCTCGTGCCCGGGCAGATCCACGATGACCACCGTGCCCGTGGCGCGCAGTCCGGCGATGGTCTGACGCAACGCCTGATCGGCAGGCGCGTACGGCGCCAATACCCGTTCACCGTCGGGCTTCGCGGATGCCAGCGCCGCCAGCGCACGCAGATCCATGGTGAAGCCAGTCGCCGGCCGGGCACGTCCGAAGGCTTTCCCGACTTCATCATAGCGGCCACCCAGCGCGATGGCATTGGGCCGGCCTCGGGCGTAAGCGGCGAACACCACGCCGCTGTGATAGTGGTATCCGCGCAGCTCGGCCAGATCGAAACAATCGACCATCTGCCCGGCCTGGCTCAGCGCCGCCGCGATCGCCTCCAGTTGACCCAGCGCGGTCTCGATCTCGGGGCAATGCGGAAGACGACGTCGCGCCCGCGTCAGCACTTCGGCCCCGCCATAGAGCTGCGGCAACAGCAGCAATGCCTCGGCCAGTTCCGCATCCAGAGTGGCGACCAGTTCGCGCAGTGTCGGCACGTCTTTCGACTGCAGCGCCTGGAATAATTCGGACTCGTGCTCGCCGTCGATACCGAAGCGCCTCATCAGTGCACGAAACACACCTACGTGACCAAGATCGACACGCGCGTGCTCGATGCCGCTATGGTGCAGGGCGCTGATCATGAGCGACTGAATCTCGATGTCGCTCTCCACTCCGGC